>JALGWA010000242.1 GCA_025774425.1 bacterium | reverse complement strand
CCGGCACCCCCGGCTCATTCCTCCACGGCCGGTCCCGAAACCGTACCACACGGCCGCACGCTTCTTCAACCGCCGGCGCGGCAGGAGGGTCCTCGGGTCCGGAGCGTTAGTCCCGGACGGGATCGCGTATTCCGGAGCCGGCGGCCGCTCCCCGGTGCACCATACGGCCCGGTGACATTCTACTCCCTTCTCCGCGGCCGTGGGAGCGCCTTCGGATGAGACGAGCCCGGAACAAGTGCTGAATCGGGCCGCACCCCGGCGGCGTCATATAGAGTGAAGGGGACGCGGGCGAGCCCCGGTGCCTCGGCGCCGCATGCGAAGCGCCCCCGGATCGAGTGACGCAGACAAAGCGGAGGTGAAGTCAAGATGCCGATGGGAGCAGGACATGGCATGGGACCGGGCGGGTACTGCATCTGCCCCAAGTGCGGGACCAAGGCGCCCCACCAGCCGGGCACGCCGTGCCAGGAGACGACTTGCCCGAAATGCGGGGCCAAGATGCTGCGCGAGGGCTCGGAACATCACGAGCTCTTGAAGCGGAAGAGGGAGAAGAAGTAGACCGGAAGTCCTTCCGTTCCGGGGATGCCGCGGCCACGCCGCCGGGGACGGACTTGACCGGGGAGGACGGGCGTGCTAGGCTCGTCGAGGTAGAGCCCGCCACCAGACTTTCGACCGGGAACGAGGCGCCGTTTTCCACTTCCGGGCGCCGTGCATTGGCCGCAAACCGAACGGAGGCTGGATATGGAGTACTACTTCAGTACGGAGTTGGCCGGCGGGTTCGACGAGGCCGTGGCCAAGGTCAAGCAGGCCCTCAAGGCCGAAGGTTTCGGAGTGCTCACCGAAATAGACGCCAAGGCCACGCTCAAGGAGAAGCTCGACGTCGATTTCAGGCCGTATGTGATACTCGGCGCATGCAATCCCCCATTCGCCTACAAGGCCCTTTCCGTCGAGGACAAGATCGGAACCATGCTTCCCTGCAACGTGGTTGTCCAGCAGAAGGATGACGGCCGGATCGAAGTTGCGGCCGTCGACCCCGTGGCCTCGATGCAGGCCGTCGACAACCCGGCCCTGCAGGAAGTCGCGGAGACGATACGGGCCAAGCTCCGGAGCGTCATCGCTTCGCTCTCGTAGCGCCGGCCCGATCAATCGCCTCGCGCCGGCGCGGACGCCGTGCGGGGCGCGGAATGTCGTGACTGGATGCGGGCACATCTTTGAGGGGGTGACCGACGATGGTGGGTTGGGAGCACGGCTGGTTCGGCGGCTGGATGTGGCTCTGGCCGATCCTGGGGCTCGCGATCGTGGCGCTCGTGGTGTGGCTCATGGTCTCCGGCGCCGCCAAGGGCGGCAGCGGCCAAGGGCGCGACGCCGAGTCGATCCTGAAGGAGCGCTACGCCCGGGGCGAGATCGACGAGGAGGAGTACAACCGGCGGCTCGCCGGGTTGAGGCGGTGACGGAGCCGTAGCGCCTGCGTGGCCGGTGGGGGGAGGATCCTGTGCCGCGAGATCCCGTGTGCAACATGGAAGTGGGCGAGGATGCGGCCGTCACGGCCGAGCGCGGCGGCGAGGTATTCTACTTCTGCTCGGAGGGCTGCCGCGACAAGTTCCTCGCCGAACACCCCGAGAAGGGGCCGCGTTCGTCCTACGAGCTCATAATCGTGGGCGGCGGACCCGCCGGGCTGACGGCCGCCGTCTACGCCGCCAAGCTCAAGGTCGACACTTTCGTCATACTCAAGGACCTCGGCGGCCAGGCCGTCCACAGCACCAAGATAGAGAACTACATGGGCTTCGACTTCATCACCGGCCCGGAACTCGTGCAGAAGTTCAAGGACCAGCTCATTCATTCGAACTACGTGGACCACAAGGTCGCGGAGGCGGAGAAGCTGGAGAGGACCGGGGACGGTTTCCGCGTCGTCACCTCCGACCTCGCCGCGTACTCGGCGAGGGCCGTCATAGCGGCGACGGGCATGACCCGCCGCAAGCTCGGCGTGCCGGGCGAGGAGGAGTTCCAGCGCAAGGGCGTCTTCTACGGGAACATCCAGGACCTGTCCTTCGTGCAGGGCGGGGACGCCGTGGTCATCGGCGGCGGCAACTCCGCCGTGCAGATAGTCGACGACCTCCATACCGTCGCCCGGAAGACGCACGTGGTCGCCCAGAGCTTCCGCGCGGACCCCGCCGTCCTGAAGAAATCCGAGGGCTTCGCCGCGGCCGTGAAATACGAGGGCTGGAAGGTCGAGCGCATCGAGGGGGATGCTTCGGGCGTGCGCGGGGTCCACATAAGGAAGGCGGGCGCGCGCGAGACCGCGGCCCTGCCCGCCGCCGGGGTCTTCGTCGCCATCGGCCTGCACCCCAACTCGGGGCTGGTCGCGGGCCTTGCGCGCCTCAACGACAGGGGGGAGGTCGTCATCGGCCCGGACTGCTCCACGGATGTCCCCGGCCTCTTCGCAGCCGGCGACGTGACCAGCGCCTTCGGCAAGAGGATCGTCATTGCCTCAGGAGAAGGGGCCAAGGCGGCCCTGGCGGCGCGACAGTACATACTCTCGCTTCGCCGGCACGACTAGGCCGGGCGGGCCGCCCTGTCTCTTCCGGTTCCCGATGCCCGGGGGAGTCGCCTTGACGCCGCTGGAACGATGTTGATACCATCGCGATATGACAGCGGGAAGGCGGCGGTGACGCGAGCCGTCGGACCCGATGATGCACCCCGGAGACTTCAGCAGGAGAGGGCCGAGGCGTCTGGGGGTACGTCCAATTCGGCGGTGAATCACTTGTCAAGATGAGGGTGTCCATGCAATGTCCCAAGTGCGGTGCGGAGATACAGGAATCGGACAAGTTCTGTTTCGCCTGCGGCTCTCGGATCGAGGCCGCCGCATACGCGCCCGCACAGACACGTATGACCTGTCGTCGATGCGGGGCGGCCCTGTCGGAACATGACAAGTTCTGCGGCCGTTGCGGAGCGGCTGTCTCGCTTGCGCCGCAAGGGCCCCCGGTTCCCGGGGTTCACGAGACGCGGCCTCATCGTTCGGCGGCTGCCTTCGGGTACGTCCTGACATTCGCCGGCGCGTTCATGCTCGTTGCCGGCTTCGTGATCATGCGCCTGCCCGTTGCCTGGGATGATATAGGGTTGCTTCCGGTATTCGGCGGCTTGATCTGCCTGGTGATCTCGATGTTGGTTCCCGGAATATACCTGTGGTCGAGAAAACAGCCCTCCGCCAAACGTCATGGGAGGATCGTCTTCTTCCTCTCACTGATCCTGCTGCTTGCCGGCGTTGTCCTCCTCAAGATGATGACCCTGGTAATCTGACCGGCCTGACACCCGGTTCGAAAACCCCTCAGCTAGAGGGAAGTGCCGCAGTTGCGGCAGTAGCGGTCGCCCGGGACGACCTTCGAGCCGCACTGGTTGCAGAATCGCCGGGCCTGTGACGGCGCCGCCGGTTCCGCGCTCGACGGCGCTTGTGGCCGCGCTGCGCCGGCGGTCGCCGCCGCGGGCACGGGCCGGGCCGCCGGCAGCCTCCTCAGCCTCATGAGGATGTTCCCCTGCGAGCCCACGGCGATGGCCGTGGTGAAACACATGGTTCCGATACCCACATCGGCGCTCATCGAGTGCGCCACCGAAACGAGGACCTGCATGAGCGCGTAAGAGATGCCCCAGATGACGAT
>JALGWA010000241.1 GCA_025774425.1 bacterium | reverse complement strand
GTCGCCGTGTGGGACCTTCCCGGTGGCGTCGACGGTCAATCCGTCCGCCGTGATTCTCACGTGACCGTCGATCGAATCGAACCAGTAGTGTCGGTACCTTCCCCTCGTGAGGTGCGGCCAGGCGTCGAACTTGAAATCCTCGTCCGTTATCCCGCGGCCCTTGAACACGACTTCACCGTTCATGTCGGTGTCGAGAACCTCGGAGGGATTCCTGATGAGCGTCGCGGCGTCCATGCCCGTGAAAGACACCACACCTTCGTACTCGGGCACCTCGGAGAACGTATACTCGGCCGTCACCATCATCGGGGTCCCGTTGAGAACCATCGTCAGGTCTTTCACGGCTATCTTTCCGCCCGCGTATACCCCCCTGGTCTCCAGACCTTCGAACTCCCACGTGCCCGCTCTGCCGTCCACCCGCGCGTCGACGGAATACCGCCCTCCGGAGCCGCGGACGGTGACCACGCCCCTCAGGCTCCCGAAGTCCTCCCTGACGGGGGCGCCGTAGAAGCACAGGAAGTCCTCCATCGCCAGGCTGTCGATCTCGGCCCTGACGTCCAGCGTATCCCATTCCCCGCCCCCGACGAACAGACTGAAGCCGAAACTGCTTCTCTCCGTCTTGAACTCGGTGAAGTGGACCTCGGTGCCGCGCCGGTCCCTGGAGAAGTACCCGGAAGATCTCTGTACCCGGGTACGGGCGTCGTAGAGGAAGGCGACGTCGTTCAAGAAGAAGCTGACCTCGTCCGCGATCCGAAGATAGACGGCGTCCACATCGAGCTCCGTCACGGCGGCGGGGCGGCCGCCCTGCCAGACGACGGAGCCGTCCGTGATCCCCAACTTCCGGATCTCGACCTCCGGCGGCGACCCCCGCCCCGCGCCGCCGTCGCCCAAGGGATAGACCCAGGATCCGTCGGGCCGCCGCAGGATCACTATGCGGGGCGAGACGACCCCCACCGAGTCGATTCTCACCTTTCCGAAGAGAAGCGAAGCGGGGTTATGCGAGATGTAGATCTCCCTCGCCGTGAAGAGCGTCCTGGGGGAGTCCGACCCCGTGTACGTGATCACGAAATCCCTGAGCACCACGTCGCGGAAGAGATTGCCCCCGATATCGCCTACGTCGAAGGTTATGTTCCTGTCGCGCCCGATCTGCGCCGTCAGGTAGCCGCCCAGGCTGATGGCGATTCTCTCGCTCTGGGTCTTGAGGACGAGCACCGCGCCGAGAAGGAGAATGCACAATACCACCCCCAAGTAGGCGAGACCCTTCTTCTTCCTGCTCATGCTCAGAACGGATACCCTATGACGACGTGGAATTGGCCGTGGGGCTCCCGGGAACCGTCCGGGTAGAGAGCCCGCTTGAGCCGGATCCCGTAGTCCAATCTCGCCGGCCCGACCGGGGTCATCAGTCCCAGGCCCACACCGAATGTGTATTTCACATCCGTGTCACGCCTGAAGGCGTATTCATCCGAAGGGACCGCCGGCTGGAAATCCTCCCAACTGACGTCGTCGACCGAGGCCCATACGTTTCCCATGTCCAGGAAGGTCGCCGCCGTGACTTTCCAGACGAGTGGGATCCTCACCTCGACGTTGCCCGTCAAGGCGAAGGTGCCAGGCCCGAACTCCTGTTCGGGATAGCCTCTCAGCGTCGACGTCCCTCCGGCGTAGAACTGCTCGTACAGGGGAACCCCGGTGTCGAGCGACTTGCCGAAAGCCCCGACATAGCCCACCCTGGCGCTCAGTGCGACGACCGCATCCGCGAAGATCAGGAAGTACTTGGACAAGCTCGCCGTGGCCTTCCTGAACGAGTTGTCGCCGCCGAAGATCCCACCCGCCGTCTTGGCCGTCAGCCTGACGACCGAGCCCCTGCCCGGGTTGAAAAACGGCACGCGCGTATCCCGCTCGAGGACGAAACTCATAGCCCGGTTGACTTCCTGCCCCAGCTGCACCCGCAGCGTGTCCTCGTCCGCGACGTCCCAGGTCGGGTCGCGGATCTCTACGAACTCATGTGAATAGGCGAGCGAGAGCCGGAATGTCCGCGTGAAGTCCTTGGTCCCGCCCACGTAGACGCCGATCCTGTCCAGCGTGTACTCCCCCTCTATTACGTTGCCCTTGTTGTACCTCTCGAGAGTCTCCTGGGCGAACACCTTGAGGCCCCCGGTCAGTCTCGTGCCGAACAGCCACCTGTCGGTCAGGGAGGCGTCCAGCCTCTTCCGCGTGAGTCCCTTGTCGAAGTCCCTGGTGCCGAGAATCAGGTTGGTATTGAAGAGCAGCGCCGCATTGAACAGGTTCCTGTGCCGCCAGCCCAGCGAGGCCCTCGCTTCGTCCAGGGTGCTGTAGCCCAGCCCGGCGTCGATTTCCCTCATCTTCCTCTCCTTGACCTTGACGACGAGGTCAACGAGCCCGGAGTCCCCGCCGGCCGGCGTCGGGTCTATGCCGACATCCTTGAAGAGGCCCGTGTCATAGAGATTCTGCTGGCTCTCGAGCAGCCTCTTACGCGAGAACAGATCGCCCGGCCGGGTGTCGAGTTCCCGGCGCACGATCCACTCCCTGACCCGCCGGTTTCCCCTGATCCTTATGCTGCCGATACGGGCGGGCCCACCCTCCTCGATCATGTAGGTCAGGCCGACCTTGCCGTCCCTGAAAGCCAGGCGCGTCGATACGGCGGCGAAAACATAGCCGGCATCCGCGTAAAGCGTATAGATGTTGTACTCGTCCTGGGAGACCGCGTCCTGGTTATACGGGTCCCCGGGCCGTATGGTCACGGCGTCGGCGAGGACATCCAGCCCGATCACGGCGTAGCCCTCGAAATCGACGCTCTTCACGATCGTCTGCCGGCCCTCGTGGACCCTTATCGTTATCCACACGTTGTTCCGCGGGTCGTCGTACTTGAGTTCCTCCACCTCGGCTTCGGCGTCGAGGAAGCCGTGCCTGCGGTAGAAGGCGACTATGGAGAGGATGTCCGACTCGAGCGTGGTCATGCGAAGACGCCTGGCCCTGAAATACCCGCTCTCCTTGGTCCGCATGACCTTGAGGATGTCTTCCTCGCTGAAATGCTCCGTTCCGAGGACAGCGATTCCCCTTACGGCGGGACCGCCGGGACGCCTCTCCCGCTGGCAGCGGCCCTCCGGGGCGAGAACCGCAACGGTCAGCAAAATCGCCAAAAAAGCGACACCTTTCCTCATCAGTTGCGCATACTAGCAAAGGCCGCCTGGGGTGTCAACTGTACGAAACGGTTTGGACTTAGGTTGCATGCATGCTAGGATACTTTCATGAAGATGGCTACGGCGAAATGTCTTCTAGGGTTAGGCCTCGTGCTGGCGGCCTGTTCGCCGCCCTCGGCGCCCGTCGGGGACGGGCGTCTGGACACCTTCGTCCAAGTCTTCTCCGAATGCGCCCGCATATCGCGCGTCTATTCGGATGACCCCGACATGCTCTCGGACGAGCTCCGGCAGGTGCGCTTTCCCGGGAACTGGGCGGAACTCGTGGATTCGCTGACGGCCTCCCACGGCGACGTCGACTTCTGGATCGACACCTTCGACGAGATCTCCGCCCGCGCCCGCCGTTGACTGACGGGGTCAGAGCTCAAAATGCACAGTCCGGCGGGCGTCTCCGCCACGCCGCAGCCCGGCCGGGCGCGATCGACGGGCGCAGGCATGCCTCCACCCTT
>JALGWA010000240.1 GCA_025774425.1 bacterium | reverse complement strand
TCGACTTCAGGCTGATAATAGACTATGCGGGGGGCGACGTATACGAATCGACCGACGACACCGGCGTGGCGGGCATCGTGTTCGGCACGTCCATCATCCTGGAACTCGCCGGCGACGACACCTACAGGGCCGGGCACATGTCGCTCGGCTCGGCCGCTTACGGCGGCGCGCTTCTCTACGACGCCGGAGGCGACGACGTCTATGAGGCCGGGGCCTTCTCCGAGGGAGCGGGCTTCCTCGGAGTCGGAGCGATCGTCGACGTCGAGGGCGACGACACCTACGTCGCCGGGATGCAGTCCCAGGGTTTCGGCTACGTGATGGGCTCGGGCCTCATCCTCGACGAGAGCGGCAACGACACGTATTACACCAAGGCATCCCGGAAGGACATACTGCGATACGAGGATCATTACTTGACCCTCTCCCAGGGCTGCGCATTCGGTTCGAGGCCCGACTACTCCGGGGGCATCGGGCTTCTCATCGACTCCGAGGGAAACGATCTCTATTACAGCGACATCTTCGGCCAGGGAGTCGGCTACTGGTTCTGCGTAGGGGGCCTCATAGACAGGGGGGGCCACGATTACTACTGCTCCTACCAGTACGCCCAGGGCTCGGGCGTCCACCTTGCCTTCGGCGTGCTTATCGACGAAAAGGGCAACGATTTCTACCAGAGCAAGGGCGTGTCGCAGGGCTGCGGACACGACCTCTCGCTGGGCCTGCTGGCGGACTTCTCGGGCAACGACTGTTACACGGCGACGGACCTCAGCCAGGGCGCCGGCAACGCCAACGGCACCGGCATCATCTTCGACGCCGGCGGCGTGGATTCGTATTCCTCGAAGAGCACCGTCAACGTCAACGGTTACGGCAACTTCAGGAGGAACTTCGGGAGCATCGGGCTGCATGTCGACCTCGTCGGCCGGGACTACTACTCGGCGAGGGGAAGCAACGACGCCTTGTGGGAGAGCGGCAAGTACGGCCTCGGCGTCGACGTGCCTGGCGAGGTCGAGCGGCCCGAGGGCGACATACTCGTCGACGAGATGGGCCTCGTCGAGAGGGACTACGCGCCGGAGGAACTTTTCATTCTCGCCTCCAGGGGGGAGCCGCGATTCCGGCAATGGCGCGAGTACGCCTTCGACCGCATGGTCGAGGACACGGCTTCGACGGTCGCGTACCTCCGCACGGTTCTCGACACCACCGTGCCGAGGGAGCGCCACACCATAAAGGACATACTCCGCAAGATCGGGAGCCCGGCCGTGCCCATGCTCTCGGCCGCGGTGCGTGAAGACGACGACCGCGCCAGGCGGGAGGCGAGCTGGATACTCGGCCTGATCGGCGACCCCGGGGCCTTCGACCCGCTCATGGAGCTCTCGCGGGCGCCCGGGTGGAAAGAGAGATCGAGCGCCGTCGGGGCCCTCGCCAGACTCGACGGCCTCTCGGCGGCGCAGAAGGCCGCCCTGGAGAAGCGTCTCGGGGAGGTGCTCGAGGATCCCGGCGAGGTCTTCTACGTGAAGAAGGACGCCGCCTTCGCCGCGGGCCGGCAGGGACTCGCAGGCCTGTTGCCCCGGCTCGTCGAAGCCCTGGAAAGCGATCACTACTCTGTGCGCTACGCTTCCGCCGAAGCCATGCGCGACCTCTCGGAAGAACATGCCGAACGGGTCTACGAGGTGCTGCGCGGCGGGATCACGGGCCTCTCGGGCGTAGCCGCCGCCGGCGCGCTCCATGCCGCCGGGGAGCTCCCGGACGGGCACAAGCTCGCCATCGTCGACGAGGTGCTCGCGAGCGGCAGGGCGGCCGATGCCGAGGTAGGTGTCGCCGTCGCCAGGCTCCTCGCCACGGTGGAACAAGGCCGAGACCGCAGCGGGCGCGAGGACAGGCTCCGCGCCGCCCTCCCCGAGGGTTCGTGGGAGGCCCGGTCCCTGCTCGAAGACCGCTGACGGGCGGCTACGCGCGCGAGGCGATCGCCTGCCTCATCGCTTCCTCGTACACCGCGTAGTCGGCCGCGCCGAAGAGCACGAAGATGACTTTCTCGAGGCTGGTTTCGCCGGCGAGGTGGTCCAGCACTGCGCCGATGGCGACGCGTGAGGCCTGCTCGATGGGATACCCGTACACGCCCGTGCTGATCGAAGGGAAGGCTATGGTCCTGAGGCCCCGTTCGACTGCCAGCGCGAGGCTCTTCTCGTAGGCGCTCCTCAGCAGGTCCTCCTCGCCCCGGGCGCCCCCGCGCCAGACCGGTCCCACCGTGGGTATGACATACGCCGCAGGGAGGTCTCCGCCCGTCGTGATGACGGCCTGTCCCGTCGGGCAGCGTCCGATCCGGCGGCACTCGGCCATGATGGCCGGTCCGCCGGCGCGGTGTATGGCGCCGTCGACGCCGCCCCCGCCCCTCAGCCCCTCGTTGGCCGCATTGACCACGGCGTCGGCCGCGATGCGCGTGATGTCGCCTTCGAGGATCTCGACCGTCTTGCCCTTGTACTCGAAGTCCATGTCATCCACCCTCCCGCTTGATGATACCATCGATTCCGACGGTTTTGAGCTTGACAACCCCTCCAAATAATACTAATTTGGTATTAGTTGAGGAAGCCATGAAACTCTTGACCAAGGATACGGACTACGCGGTGAGGGCGATTGTTCACTTGGCCCGCAACACGGGCGCATACAGGTCGTCGCGCGAGATAGCGCTCGCCGAAGGCATACCGCTGCAGTTCCTGAGGGCGATCCTCCAGAGGCTGCGCAAGGCCGGCCTCGTCGTCTCCCGCGAGGGCGCCGCCGGCGGAGTCAAGCTCGACGCCCGGCCGGAGGACATCACGGTGAGTGATATAATGAAGATCTTCCATGGAGAGATAAGGCTCTCCGAGTGCATGTTCAGGAAGAGGCTCTGCGCCCACCGCGCCACGTGTATCCTGAGGGCGAGAATCAAGGCAATCGAGCAGATGGTGAACAGGGAATTCGAGAAGGTGACGGTGGCGACGCTGTTGGGCGACGCAGGGGGCGAATCATGAAACGCGATATGATACTGATCGACGAAGACAAGTGCGACGGCTGCGGGGCGTGCATTCCCAATTGTCCCGAGGGTGCGCTGCAGGTCATCGACGGCAAGGCGCGGCTGGTCGGCGAGGCGCTCTGCGACGGCCTCGGCGCCTGCATCGGACACTGTCCACGGGGCGCCATGACCGTCATCAGGCGCGAGGCGGAGGAGTACGACGAGCGGAAGGTGATGGCCAACATCGTCAGGCAGGGCATCAACGTCGTCGCCGCCCATCTCAAGCACCTGGACGACCACGGGCAGACGGCCTACCTCGCCCAGGCGATCGCCTATCTCGACGAGCAGGGCATCGACGTCCCGGCCTACAAGCAACCCGCAGGCCCGCCCACCGGGCCCGCCGCCGCCTGCGCCGGGTGGAAGCCGCCCGAGCGCACCGCCGAGGCGCCGGGCGCGACCGGCTCGCTCGCCTCGGAGCTCAGGCAGTGGCCGGTGCAGCTCAAGCTCGTGCCCGTCAGCGCGCCCTACTTCCGGAAGGCCGATCTACTGATCGGCGCCGACTGCGTCCCCTTCGCCCACGGCGGGTTCCACGGGGAACTCCTGAAGGGCAAGGCGGTCATAGTGTTCTGTCCCAAGCTCGACGCGGGAGTGGACGAGTACGTGGAGAAGCTCGCGCGGATATTCAAGGAAAACGAGATCAAATC
>JALGWA010000239.1 GCA_025774425.1 bacterium | reverse complement strand
AGTTCTTGCACTCGCTTTATTAGGTTTCACCGGTGGTGACAGGGTATGACGGGGCCCCGCCGGGCGGACGGTTGTGCTTGACTTCGAGGCGGGCCTGTGGTAAACTTTGTTTAGTCTGAAGGTAAAGCCCCATGCCTTGGCTCTACTGATCGCCACCTGGAGAGGTGAGACAAGACATGGTGCACATCTCATCTGACCGTGACTTCTCGCGGCAGATCGCTACCGAGCACGGCGAGGCCAGCCTCCAGTACTCGGTGGCCAGGATTTACGGAAGACCCGACGAAACCCTCCGTAGCGGGAAAGTACACACCTGGTACTACTTCGACGAGCGTGTGGCTTTCGTGTTCGAGGGGAATGTCATTCAGAAGGTCGTCGACCTTCTGCCCGGTTCGTAGAGTCTTCCGGGCGGGCCGGCGCGGCCGGCCCGTCGAGACCCAGGATGTGCGGTAGTTCTGCAAGGGCGGATACCACGGGTATTTGCCCGAACTCTTCTCTGAACTTCTCCCCTGTCACCATACCCGTCATTCCTACGAAGCCTATGTCCGCCTCCCGAGCCCGCTGGCCGTCCTTTATGCTGTCGCCCACGAAAACCGTGTCGGCCGGCCCGGAGCCGAACCTGCGCATCGCAAAATCGAAATGATCGCGGCCTTTCTCGAAGCCGGGCCTGAAGCCCATCACCAGGTCCACCTCGAGGCCGCGCCTCTCGATGAAATCGACAATCAGGTCCTCGAAATTCCCGCTCGAGACGCACACCTTGATCCCCGCCCGTCTCAGCGACGCTACGGTGTCCCTGACGCCGGGGAAGAGGTCGAACCGGCCCATCTTCTCCCGCTTGTCGGCCTCGAAGAGGTCCACGGTCCCGGCGTTGCGCTCATCGCCCGGATAGAGGATCTCCATCTGCTGGACGAAGGGCAGCCCCGTGGTGTCGCTATAGGCCTTGCGGGCCTCCTCGCGTCCCATGCCGTAACGCTCCACCAGGAGGCCGGCGGCCAGCTCGGTCAGGTAGGGCATGGTGTCGGCCACGGTGCCGTCGAAATCGAGCACCAACACCTTGACGACCTTCATGGGCTCACCCCTTGCCGCACGGCGCCGCGGCCGCCGCCTCGAATTCCAGCTTGACTCGAAGCCGCCGGTGTGACATACGTTCTCAAGCGGACCGCAATGTGAGGCATGTTTAGACGTTGACTCATGTGTCCATTGTGTTATAAGCTCGAAGTGTAAGCAAGTACAACTATAAGCAAGAAAGGAGGTGAGAACTTGGGTCTGATCGATCAGATTGAGGAAAAGACCATCGAGAAGGCGTTCGATTCGATGCTCAAGGTGCTCTCCTTGGGGGGGAACGACTCCCTGTCCAGGGTGGTTGGGATAGTCGACAAGATAACGACCAATCCTTACTGGTCGGACGTCATCAGGAGCGCCCAGAAGAAGTTCGAGGCGGGCCATCCGGGAGGCCGGCTCTCGAACCGCTTTCTGCGCGACATCAACCCCAAGGTGCGAAACAAGCTCCTCCGCAACCTGATAGTCAAGGAGGGCCTGATCGCCCCCAACAAGAGGCACCGCGTCAAGGACGAACTGGGTTTCTACCCGCCTTCCATCGTTGTAATCAGCCCTACTATGAGATGCAACCTGAAGTGCTATGGCTGCTACGCAGGCAATTATACCAAGAACCAGGACCTTCCCTTTGATGTGTTCGAGCGCATCATCGAGGAGGGCAAAGAACTCGGAATATACCTCTATGTGATCTCGGGAGGGGAACCCTTCGTCTACGACGGTCTTGTGGACATCTTCGAGAAGCACAACGACTGTGTCTTCCAGGTGTACACGAATGGAACGCTGCTCGATGACGACCTCTGCGCCAGGATCGTCGATCTCGGCAACGTCATTCCCTGCATCAGTGTGGAGGGCGGTGAGGAGGAGACCGACGGCAGGAGAGGCAAGGGAACTTACGCCAAAATCACCAGGGCCATGGAGAGCCTCAACCGCAGGAAGGGCGTCTTCGGCTTCTCGCTGACAGTGACCAGCCAGAACGCCGAGCGCGTGACTTCCGACGAGTTCATAGACGACCTCGTCGAGAAGGGATGCTTCCTCGGCTGGGTGTTCACCTATGTCCCCGTCGGCAAGAACCCGGACATCAGCCTCATGCCGTCACCGGAACAGAGGCGCAAGGTCGGCAAGCGCGTGAGGGAGATTCGCGCGACCAGGCCGATCTTCGTCGCCGACTTCTGGAACGACGGTGATTACGTCGGCGGTTGCATCGCCGGCGGCAGGCGGTATTTCCACATCAACTGCCACGGCGACGTGGAACCGTGCGTCTTCTGCCACTTCGCGATCGACAACATAAAGGAGAAGAGTCTCAAGGAGGTCATCGACTCTCCGCTCTTCAGGAACATCCAGTCCAAGCAACCGTATGCGGACGACCATCGGATGCCCTGTATGTTGATCGACCACAACAATGTCCTCCGTGACGTGGTGCGCGAGACGGGTGCCCGTCCCACGCATCCCGGCGCGGAATCGCTGGTGACGACGCTTGCGCCGTCGCTCGACGATTACCACAACCGGATGCAGGAATGCATACGGGAAGAGGACATGTCCGAAGAAGCGGTGACCAAAGCCGCGTAGAGGTCGAGTCGCTCGGGGGGCCCGCGTGGCCCCCCTTCTTCTTTCGGCTGCAGCCGGCGGCGGGCGGCCCCGATTGACACCCACACCTCGCCCGCCTATAATCCCACCATGGGATTCGACTGATCTGGAGGTGCATGTTGAAAGCACGGGTTAACGCCTTTTTCACCGGTTTCGTCATCTTCGTGCTGGCAGCAGTCGCCATGAGGACCCTGGCCTCGGCGTTCGGCGACTGGCCCGCTGCCTCCTCTGCGACGGCCCTGGGCATCGTGCTGGGGCTGATGCTCGGGCTGCTCTACTTCTCGTCGAGAAGCCCGAGCCCGGGCGGCCGCCTCCGGGTGCTCGGTCTCGTCCACCTGGCCGCGGCGGCATGCCTTCTCATACTCATAAAGGCCCTGCCCGCAGCGCATCGCGCTTACGGCTTCCTGCACAGCCTCGGGCCCACATCGCCGGCGGCCCTGCTGGTCGTCAAGTACTGCCTGACGACCGCTCTTGTTATCGTGCCCGGCTTCCTCCTGGGCGGCGCCGTCGCGTGCATCTCGTTCCCCGGCCCGGCCGGAGACCGCGCCAGGGCGGCTGATTCCATAGGCACGCTCTTTATCGGCCTGGCCGCCGCGGTACCCCTCACGACCCTGTCCCTGCTGCCGCGCTGGGGAACTTCGGGATCGCTCGCGCTGGCCGCCGTGATCCTCGCCCTGATGAGCGCGACGGACCTCGTGGGACCGCGCCGCAGCCACGCCACCCCGGGGGGCGGGCGGGCGGAGCCGCCGGGAAGTTCCGACCGCGGCTCCGTCGCGGTCGGCATGTTCCTCATCTCCTTCTCGGCGGTCTGGCACCTCGGGCTGTACCCGCATGTGCTTCGTCTCGTTACGGGCGCGAACGCATACACCTTCGTGGCCGACTCGCTCGTGGCCGCGCTCGGGCTCGCCGTCGGCTGCCTGGTACTGGGGCGCCTCGTCCACGCCGGCGCGAACGGACATCATTACACGGGCCTCGTCGCCATCGCGGCGGCGGTGACCTCACTGGCGGTCCTCGGCATCGTCGGCACCTTGCCCGCCCGCTTCCT
>JALGWA010000238.1 GCA_025774425.1 bacterium | reverse complement strand
CGGGCGGGCTATCCTGCGGGCGAGCACGCCGGCCCGGCCCTTCTCCCTGGTCGTCCGGAGGGAAAACAGGATCGTGTTCCTGTATCGCCCCGTGCACATGCACCAGCTCATCCGGTTGAGCGCGACCAGCATTTCCGCCACCAGGGCGACTATGTCGGGGTTGTCGACCGCCCCGAGGCTCGTCGCGATCGCGTTCTTGTAGGTCACCGCGTTGCTTATCGCCCTGGAAAGATACGTGAAATGATCCTTGCCGAGGGCCGGGTGCCTTATCTTGGAGAGCGCCTTCTTGTTGGTCTTGGGGAAGAGCGCGAGGTAGGCGTTCGTGTCGGCCTCGGAGGCCTCGCGGCCGAGGTCCTGCGTCTCCGAGGCGATGCCGTAGAACAGGGCCGTGGCGAGGTTCGAGGGGATGTCGAGTCCGCTCGCCACGAGGTACTCGGTCATTATGGTCGCGTTGGCGCCGTAGTCGGGGCGGACGTCCAGGAAAGGGGCCTTTGTCGTCTTTCTGAGGGGGTGGTGGTCGATCACGCCCTTGACCTTGACGCCCTTGGGCAGGGAGTTGTTGCCCGTCATCGGCTGCGTGTCGATCAGGACGACCGATTGGTAGCGCTTGATAGTGGACTCGGTCAACTTGACGGTGTGTATCCTGAGATGCCGCAGCATGGCGCGGTTCTCGGCGCGGCCGATCATGCCGCCGTAGCCGACCTTGGCGCGGATGCCCGCCAGCTTGGTGACGATGTACTTGAGGCAGGAGGCCGAAGCGATGGCGTCCGGGTCGGGATTGTCATGCGTGAGAATGAGAAGCGAGCGGCTGCCCTTGAGCACGCCCAGGAGCTCCTTGAGCTTCGCCTCCGACGTATCGACTACGGTCGTGGGAGCACGGTCGGCCAATTGTCTTCTCCTCGCGTTCGGACTAGCCGGTGGTGAGCTTGCGGAACTCTATCTCCTCCCAGGTGCCGGTCTTCTCGTCCCATTTGTAGAGCTGAACCCGGTAACTCTTCTCGGTATCTGAATATACGTATTTCTCCAGGGTCTCACCCCCAATTCGCTTGGAGTACTTGACCTGCCTCTCGAGGATGACGGCCTTGGTGGTTCTCTCGAGTTTCATCTTGCCGCCGGCGCCCGTGAAGATCACCGTCTCTATCTTGGTCCTCCGCTCGGGGATCTCCTCGACCTTTTTCTCCTCGACCCCGAATTTCTCTTCGATCTCCTCTACGAGGTAGTACCACTTCTCGTCTATCAAGGGCTTACCCTCCTTCCCCGGAAAACTAGCACAGGGCGCGGGTCATTTCAAACGCTTTGCTCCAACTCGTTGCAGAGCTTGAGATTACGTATCTTAATGGGCTCGGATTCCCTTGACAAGTGCTTTCGCCGCCGCCGGGTCCCGCCGGTTAGGGCTTGACTCCCGCCCGGATCGATGGCAGACTAGGGGCGACGGAATCGAAAGCGGGGTGATGGCGCGATGTACTCCGAGAAGGTGATGGATCACTTCATGAACCCGCGGAACGTGGGGGAGATCGAGAACGCGGATGGGAGCGGAACCGTCGGCAATCCCGTATGCGGCGACATGATGACCTTTTACATCAAGGTCAAGGACGACCGCATCGAGGACATCAAGTTCAAGACCTACGGCTGCGGCGCGGCCATCGCGGTCTCGAGCATGGTCAGCGAGATGGCCAAGGGCAAGACGCTCGACGAGGCCATGCAGATCACAAACAAGGACGTCGCCGAGGAACTGGACGGGCTGCCCAAGAACAAGATGCACTGCTCCAACCTGGGCGCCGACGCGCTTCACGAGGCCATCAAGAACTACCGTGAAAAGGCGAAATCACGATAGGGGGTCATGGAGAGATGATTAGCGGAGAATCCTCGTCGGACAAGAAGGATGGAGCCCCCTGCGCGTGTCCCTTCTGCGACGCCCCGGTGGCGCAGGCCTATCCGTTCTGCAAGTCCTGCGGCAAGAACCTCAAGCGGTGTCCGGGCTGCGGCAAGGTGATCCCCGAGGACCAGGACACATGCCCCGAGTGTGCGGGATAGCAAGTCTTCAAGCCGGGCCCGCCGGCACCCCAGCGTCAGGAAAGGCCTCATGACGGAAAAGTGCGACCGGAAGGTCGACCTCGCGGGCGCCCAATGCCCTTACAGTCTTCTCGAGCTCAACGCCGTTTTCCGGGACATGGCGCCCGGCGAGACGGTGGAGATACTCTCCACCCGGGCCTCGATCGTCGACGAGATCAGGCGCTGGAGTGCGGGGACGGGCAACGAGGTCGTCGGCGTGGAGACCGTGGATCGGCGGGGCGCGGCCGGCGTGAGGGTCGTGCTGAGGAAGGCCTGATGGCCGATCCCGCTGCGGCGAGCATAGTCAACGCGGCCGTCTACCTCGGCGGCGGAGAAATGATCGAGCGCGGCTTCGTCTCCTGGCGCGGCGAGACCGTAACCGGGGTGGGGGCGATGGCCGACTACGGCGGCGCCCCCGGCGCCGTCGAGCATGACATGGCCGGCCGCCTCGTGCTTCCCGGACTCGTGGACTGCCACATTCATCTCATCGGCTACGCCCGCTCGCTCATGAGAATAGACCTGTCCCGGACGGCGTCGCTCGAGGAGGGCCTCGCCCGCGTTGCCGAGTCCGTCTCGCGCCTGCCGGAGGGGGAATGGCTCAGGGGCCGGGGATGGGACAGGCAGCGCTGGGGCATGGACGGGTTTCCCGACCGCGGCATGCTCGACCGCGTCGCGCCCAGGAACCCCGTCGGCCTCTGGAGCCGGGACGGCCATCTCATCTGGGCCAACTCCGCGGCGATCGAAATATCGGGCGCCGGAGACCCAGGCGCGACGGTCGAGGGCGGCGAGATCGACCGCGACGACCGGGGCCGTCCCACGGGCATATTCAAGGAGCGCGCCGCCCTGCTCATCGCAGCCCACATGGGAGGCGAGGACGTCGAGGCGACCTGCCGGGCCGTGGCGGAGGCCTGCTCCCGGTTGAGAAGTTACGGCCTGACGGGGGTGCACACCAGCGAGAGCGAGGCCTCCTACGAGATGCTCGCGGCGGCCCGCGGGCGCGGGATCGTCGGCCTCGATGTCTTCACGATGGTCGAGACGGCCGATCCCGGCAGGGTGGCCGCCATCGCCGCCCTGCCCGGTGTCGGATGCGTCAAGGTGCTGGCTGACGGCACGCTGGGCTCCCAGACGGCCAGCATGCTGGAGCCCTATTGCGGGGGCGGCGACCTGGGAGTGGAGGCCGTATCCCGGGAGAGGCTGGCCGCCATCGCCCGCGAGGCCGCCGGCCGGGGCCTGGCGCTCGCGGTGCACGCCATCGGCGACAGGGCCTGCAGGGTCGTCCTCGACGTGTTCGAGGAGACGCGCCCCTTGGGGCGGTCGAAGGGGCAGGTCCTGCGGCTTGAGCATGCCCAGCTCCTGCACCCGGACGACATCCCCCGCCTGGGCCGCCTGGGCGTGATCGCGTCCATGCAGCCCATACACCTCGTTTCGGACATGGCGGTCGCCGAGAGGTACTGGGGCGAGAGGTGCAGGTGGGCCTATGCCTGGGCAAGCATGAGGCGGGGCGGCGCCGTGCTGGCCTTCGGTTCGGACGCGCCGATCGAGGAGCCCGATCCCCTGAAGGGCATACACGCAGCCGTCACCCGGCGGGACCCCGGCCGGCCCGGCTCGGCGCCCTGGTATCCCCAAGAAT
>JALGWA010000237.1 GCA_025774425.1 bacterium | reverse complement strand
GACGGCGAGGTGGCCGATGAAGCGGCCGTGTTCAGGCTCGTTCACGAGAACCGGGCGACGACGCGGACATTCGCCGTCGGCATAGGCGCGGGCGGCAATGAGTACCTCGTCAAAGGTAGCGCGAGGGCCGGGGGCGGGTCGTCGGAGTCCATCTTCCCCGGCGAGCGGATCGAACCCAAGATCCTCCGTATGTTCGAGAAGCTGACGGGGGACGGTGTCGAAGAGGTCGGCATCACCTGGGGCGGGCGCTCGGTGAAAGCCTATCCCGAAGCGCCCGTGGTCTTCTTCGGCGCGCCGCAGAGCGTCTTCGCGCGCATCGACACGACGAAGCGCAGGCCGCGGCGCCTCAGGGTGAAGGGCAAGTACAGGGGCTCCGAGGTCGAGTGGGATGTCGATGTCACCGACGTCGATTCGTCCCGCGTCTCCATTCCCGCGCTGTGGGCCAGGGAGGTCATCCGCTCGCTCGAGGACGCCGGTCACGGCGCCACCGGAAAGGGCACGCGGCAGGCGGCCCGGAAGGCCCGCTTGATCCGGGAGCGGGTCGTTGAGGTGTCGAAGAAATACGGCGTCCTGTCCAGGTTCACGAGCTACGTCGGCGTCGAGAAGAGGCCGGAGAAGGACCGCGTGAAGGGCGAACTCGTGCTGCGCAAGGTCCCCGCGCTCGTCACCGTGGGCTGGCACGGCTTCGGGAGCGTTGTCGGCACGACTCTGGCCTTCGCAGGGCCGGACAGCGGGGTGGATTACATGTTGGCGCCCACGATGTCCTTCGGCGGGCCCCGGCTGTCGCGCGATGTGCGGCGTGAGCGGCGCGCGTCGGCTGCCGGGCAGGACGCCGGAGCCGACCTGGTGATGGACATCCTCGCCCTCCAGCAGCCGGGCGGCGGGCTCCGTCTCGACGCAGCGCTGGCCGCCGAGATCGGCGTCACCCTCGGCGATGTGGAGGCCATCGCGAAGCGGATGAGAATCGCCGGTCGGGCCGATCGCTTCCTGATCGCGTCGACCGCCCTTCTACTGGCAGTCCTGGCGGAGCGCTTCGCGGACATGAGGCGGGTGTGGGCCGGCCCCGTCCACAAGACGCGCAAGTGGTTCGACGACCTCGTGGAGGAGAAGCATCCGACTATCGACGGCGAACCCCTCGACGCCTGGATGCAGCGATTCGTCGCGGCGAACGTGACGATCGAGAGGTGAGGCCGGACACGGGGCTCTGTGGGTTCCGGGCGGTGCCGCGTGGGGACGGAAGCGCCCCGTCCGTTTTCACTTTGTGCTTGACATTTCGCCTCTCTGTTCGCTACATCCGGCGAACCTCGAGTCCATGTCTTCTTGACACCCGGTCCGGACGGCTGGTATAATTGCGGTGGATGTGACAATCGAATAGCGAAAGACAGTCAAAAAATCCCTGTCGGTGCGCGAGGATGCTCCAGCTTATTCTGAGCCAACAGCACTTTAAAGGGAGCCGAAATCCATGAGGTGATTGCGCGCCCGGCCTCGGCCGGGAGCATGAGGTTCATGTGACGGCACCCACCTGGACTATTCCGGGATTTGGAATAACCTGGGCACACGGCCATGACGGGGATTTTTCTTTTGGGGTCAGAGCTCAAAATGCACAACCGACGGCGCAGTCCGGACAGGTGCCGGGAGGGCGCAGCCGCGCATCGCTGCGCGACCACGAAGGGTTTCACACCGGCCGGCGGGAGCGCCGGGAACGACCTAAATCGGATCGTAGGTGAAAGAGGGATCGAGTTTCCGGAGTTCGGCGGCCAGGAGATTGACGCGGTGCTTGAGGTCCTCGTACCCAGGCCTCATGTCCGAGGCGCCCTTGAGCTTGAGGTAGGCATCCAGGAACTCGTCGAGCTATCGAGTACGTAGATCTCGGCATCTTCGAAGCGCTTGCTGAGGTTATAGGGCTCGCCGAGAAGATACGTGACGATGGTTATGTACTTGTCGAAACCCGTCGAGAGCTGCTTCAACACTCCGCCCATCGCCGCTTTGACGTCCGCCACCACATCGGTGTATGTGAATGCAAACCTGAGGTAAGTGTCTCCCCTCCCCATCTGACCTTGTTTGCCGTTTGTGTATTCCGGGTTCTTGGAGCGCGTGTCGGCGTCTCCGTCCCCGAAGAAGGCGACCGCGGTCACCAGGGCGTCATCCTGCGTCCTGTAGACGATGTACTTAACCCTGGCGTCGGAAGCCTTCTCCAGGCGCCGGAAGATGTCGAGATCCGGTTCCATGAGGTAGGGCTTGAGATGTCCCACGCGGGCCGGGTCGGCGAATGCCGCCATGAGACTGGAAATATATATGTCCACCTCGTCCTTGAAGGCCTCCCGTGTGGCCGTCTTCTCGTCGCCGAAGCGCGTCAGCAGGAGGCAATTCAGCGTCAACCCGACGGGAGCGCTGATCTTGTCATCTTTGGTGAAAACCGGGTCATTCTGTTTCATTTCTGTTTTCCCCTAATCCCGGCGAGGGAGCCCGGGGCCCGCTCCTTGTTCCAGTGGGAGCGCCTTCGCGTGGGGCTTAGTGCGAGCCCCGAGCTTTACTGCCAGTGCCAGTAAGGAGGCTTACGTGACCCATCGTCACCCGGTACATGAAGCACTTGGCGTGCCATGCGGTCGGAATCGCCCCCGGCCCCGGCGAATCTTAGAACTTGTTTGTTTGTATGAAGATATGTTATGAGTTGAGTCCGGCGCCTTCCCGGGCGGGCTCGGGAGTGCGCCGGCAGGTGCGGGATTCTCCGCAAATCGCGGGCCGAAATCCCCAGCGGCGGCCCGTGGGTAATGGGCGCGGACAGCGTCGGGGCGCCCTCGCCGGTCGATCGGAGGGAAGCACATGAGAGTCGGGTTCCTGCAATTCTTTCCCAAGTTCGCGCTTGGCGAAGACGACAAGACCAAGAACATCGAGAAGATCCGCGGGTTCCTGGAGGGGACCAAGGCCGACATCATCGTTCTGCCGGAGCTCTTCGCCACGGGCTATCTGTTCGAGTCGCGGGACGAGCTCGTCCGGCTCGCCGAGACGCCCGACGGGCCGACTGTCAGCGCGCTCAAGGATCTGTCGAAGGAGTTCAACACGGCCCTCGTGGGCACGGTCGCGGAGCGCGCCGGGGACGACATCTTCAACACATGCTACGCCGTCTCGGGAGGCGAGGTGCTGGGCACCTACCGGAAGGTGCACCTTTTCGATCGCGAGAAGGCCATGTTCGCAGCCGGCGATACACCGTTTCCGGTGATCGACGTCAAGGGCGCCCGTGTGGGGCTGATGATATGCTTCGACTGGATATTCCCCGAGGTCGCGCGTGTACTCGCGCTTGAGGGAGCGCAGATACTCTGTGCTCCATCCAACCTCGTGCTGCCGTACTGCCCCGCCGCGATGGTGACCCGCTGCATAGAGAACCATGTCTTCGCGGTGCTCGCCAACAGGGTGGGGATGGAGCGGACGGGCGACATCGAACTCGAGTTCGTCGGCATGAGCGAGATCGTGGCGCCGAACGGTGACATCCTGGCGCGCGCCGGTCGCGAAGAAGAGATGCTCCAGGTCGCCGAGATCGATCCGGCGGATGCCGACGACAAGATGGTGACGTCGACCAACGATGTGCTTGCGGACCGCAGGCCCGAGTTCTACCGGAAGCTGTGCGAATGAGTATGATCGCCGGCCTCGGCGGCTGCCCGGGCCGGCAGGCCTGGCGGGTTCGCCCGCCTGACGCCGGGATCCAGGTGCGCGAGCATCCGCCTGTGGTCATTGCGCCGGGCGCCGAGGACATGGAGGGGGAACTGGGGTGAAACCCCGAGAAAGCTTGCATTGTCACGTACGAGTTCTGTTGTGACCTCCTTGATGTTGCTTTCCGAAACGGGCTCCGCGATCATCAGGCCCTGCCCGGCCACGCGATGCGGAGTCCCTGGACTGTGTCCCAACCCCCAGCACCCCCCTTCACCATGTTCTATCCTTTAGACCCCGTGCCCGCCGAAATGTTACGACATTAATGACCTTACCCGGGCAGGCGGGCCCGGTTTGCGGCCGACTCCCGCCCCCGTTTAGACCTTTGTGCCGCGGGGTGGGTGTGATATAGGTGGAGATGCGGCGCGTCGGGTGAACAGAGGCTGCGGGCTGCACGGGTGCGCCGAATAAGCCGGGGTCGGCCGGCGTAGTCATGGCGGAGGCATGACCTACTCCCGGGCCCAGGCTCGCTTGCCGCCTGAAGACGGTTTGCGGGCGGCGGGCTGAACGCCGATTGTGCATTTTGAGCTCTGACCCCACAACGAGGTGAACGGACATGTATGTAGCCATGATTCTCGTGCTTGTTGCTCTTTCCGGGTACCTGATGGTGACGGGCGGCGCCAGGCGCGCCCGCGGCAGGACCACGGCGGGCGCCCTCCTGCTCGTCGGCACCGTATTCTTCTTCTGGCTGATGGGCTTCTGGGGCGAGATGCTGTGGTTCCAGGCGCTCGGCTACACCCGGCGCTTCTGGACGGTGGTCGTCGCCAAGGTTGAACTCGCCTTGGTCGGTGCGGCCTTCGGGTACCTGCTGATGTTTCTCCTCACGCTTCCCGTTCCCGCCGAACATCGGCGCATCAGGCGCATCGCCCGCGGCCTGGGCGCGTTGACGGGAGCGATCTGGGGCGTCAACAACTGGGAGGTGATGCTCAAGTTCTGGCGCGCCGTCGAGACGCCGCTTCTCGAGCCCGTGCTCGCCAAGGACACGGGTTTCTACCTGTTCAGACTGCCGTTCTACGACAGCGTTCTCGTTCTCGTCGGGCTTCTCTCTTTCTTCGCGGTAGCCGCGGCGGCCGTGTCCGTCGCACTTCGCTACAAGGACCTCGCCATCGAGTTCTTGATGACCGGCGGCGGGGATCTCGAGATGCGGAAGCGGCGCGAGGAGCTCCGGGCGGTCATTTTCCAGCCTCTCTACTTCAATGCGGGCATCTTCATTCTCGTCCTCGCGGCCGGCCGCTATCTCAGGCGGTTCCACCTCCTCTATTCGACATGGGGGGCCGTGAGCGGGCCCGGCTGGACGGACGTCCACATACGCCTCCCGATGTTCAATGTCGTGGTGGTGCTCACGGCGCTTCTCGGCGTCATGCTCATCGTGCCGGCGCTGCGCCGCCTGTTCCAGCGTGCCGTGGCGCCGCGGCTCAGGCAGGTCGAGCTCCTCCACGTGGCCACGCTGGCCTCAGCCGTGGGCGTCATGCTTCTCGTTTGGCTGGCGGCGCTCGCAGTCGTGCCGGGCCTCTACCAGTGGCTCAGGGTCGAGCCCAACGAGATCACCTACGAACAACCTTACATCGCGAACAACATCGAGTTCACGCGCCACGCCTTCGGACTCGACAGGATGGAGGCAAGGGAGTTCGCAGCCTCCTCCGAGTTCACCCCGGAGATGGTGCTGGAGAATCCGGATCTCTTCGCAAATATCCGGCTGTGGGACTGGCGCGCCTTGGACGCGGTGTACAAACAGTTCCAGGAGATCCGGCTCTACTACGAGTTCGTCGACGTCGACATCGACCGCTACATCATCGACGGCCGCTACAGGCAGGTCATGACATCCGCGCGCGAGCTG
>JALGWA010000236.1 GCA_025774425.1 bacterium | reverse complement strand
GACTGTGACGCCCGCCGCGTGAAGCCGCCGCGTGTCGAAGAGCGGGCCCTTGTTGTTCGGGGCCACCCCGTTGTATGCATTCCAGTAATTGCCCGATACGTAATCGTACTCGTAGAAGGCGGACACGCCCCGGCCCGCCCAGGAAACCCCGGCGTGGATCTCCAGGCCGGGCCGGTTGGGCAGGTAGTTGCCGCTGGTGTAGGTGACCGGGCCGGTGTCCACAGCGTGGAGGCGGGTGAGGTTGGCGCCGATCGTGAAACCGTGGAGGCCCTGCGCCGACAAGGAAAACTCGAAGCCCCGTATCTCGGCGCTGCTCAAGTTCACGGCCTGCGCGGCGCCCGCCCACTGGACGTGGGTGTACATTATGAGGTCGTCGACGTCGGACCGGAAGTAGGCCACCTCCGCCGTCAGCGACCTCGACCGCCCCGAGAAACGGTCCCACCTGAGGCCGATGTCGCGGTTCTCGCCCGTCTCGGGTCTCAGGCCGGGGTTGGGGACCACCATGCCGCGGTAGCCGAAGAGCTCCATGAGAGACGGCGTCCTGTAGTAGCGCCCCCAGTTGGCCCTGATGGTCAGACCCGCGCCGGGCTTGACGACGAGGCCCAAGGACGCCGAGGGCAGCGAGCGGGTGACCTCGGTGTCGGCCATGTTCCTGAAGTACGCCGCCATGTCCCCGCGGACTTCCGTGAATGGCGTCATATGGTCCGTATAGGTCTCGTATCGCATCGCCGGGACGATGCGGATCCGGCCGCCGCAGAGGAAGACCTCGTCCTCCATGGTCACGGCGATCGTCGTTCTCGCCTGGGTCTCGCCGTCCACCGCGGCTTCCACGGTCTCGCGGGGCCGGAACGTCTCGTGCGTCGCGGCGACCAGCCCGCGCAGCGACTGCCGGGCGGAGGGGAGGGGGAGTCCCCACCGGAGCGTGCCGCCCGCCGATGTCGTCGTGTTCTCCTCGTCGGGCTTGCCGCCCGAGGTGACGGGCCGGGTGTCCTCGAAAGCGTCGACCTGGTGGAGGTAATGCAGTCCAACCTGCACGCGGGGAGCGCCGCCTTCGGCCCCGGAGAAGTGCCAGGCGAGGTGGGTGAGGTTGTAGGTCTTGGCGATTCCCTGCGTGGTCGACTGCACGGCCCCGTAGCCGGGCAGGCCCTGTTTCCTATGGTAGGCCTGATTCGAGAACACCATGGTGCCGCCGGCCAGGGGGCCGGTCGCCTTGAGGAGGCCCTCGAACTCGTCGAGGTGATTGTTGATGCGCTCTGCTTCGGCGTCGTCGCTCAGGTTGTACGGGGTGCCGTTGTCGTCGAGGAACTCGTAATCGCCCGCGGTCGACAGGTACGAGCCCAGGGCCAGCAGGTCCCAGGCGCGCGCCGGGAAGGCGTAGCTCCCCGCGAGCCTCATCGTGGCCAGGGATCCGTATGACGCCGACAAGCGGCCGCCGCGCCGTCCGCCGGGTCTCTTGGTGACGAGATTGACGATTCCGCCTATGCCGCTTCCGCTCAGGTCGAACGGGCCGTATCCGCGGTAGACCTCGATCCTCGACAGCGACGCCGTGGGCAGGTCGGCCAGGTTGACCATGCCGGACTGGGCCTGGTGCAGGGGAACGCCGTCGAGAAACACCTTGACCTGCTGCGCCGAGGATCCCCTTATCGACGCCGTGCTGTATGCGCCGTAGCCGCCCGTGCTCCGCACGTGGAAGCCCACCGTCCGCGCGAGGCGGTCCCCGGCGCTCGTCACACGACGGCTCACGTCGTCCATGGGGACGATGGCGATGAAGCCGGGCAGGTCGTCGATGTCCACGACGCCCTCCAATCTCTCGGCTTCGACCAGGATCTCGGACAGATGCCAGACGGAGTCGCGGTATGTGACGGTCGGGGGATCGGCGGCGTCCGCGCGGCGGCCCGGTGCGTTCACTACCGCGGCGGCCAGCGCGATCAGCGGGATGTATGTACCTGCTCTCACCAAGAGTCCTCGCCCGGTGGCAAGCCCACCCACGGGACTCCGGTGGAAACAGCAAAGCCCGGCTCTTCGCATGCCGGGCCCGGCCCACCTCTCAACCGCGAAGAGTTCCGTGGGTTGTCCCCGGCAGGTCTCCTGGCTTATGGCTCGGGCGCCCGACCTCGCCTTCCAGGTCACTCGAGCGTGGCCCGTGGCAATAGAGGCCCGGCTTGCCAATCACAGTGGCGGGACCGCGGAGGGATTCCACCTCGCTTCCCTTTTCAGTCGATTCCGACACCGGGGAACGCTATCCAGTTTTCGGCGGGTAGTCTAGCACACGAGGTGAACCGTCGTCAAGGCGGAAAGTCCGTTTTGACCCCGCCCGGTGACCGATCCCGCATGGGAGTCGTCTTCTCAGAGGACCAGCTCGGGCACCTCCATCTCGCCCTTGTGGAAAGCCTGCAGGAACGCGTCCACAACGGCGGGGTCGAAGTCGGTTCCCCTACCCTTGACGATGATCTCCTTGGCGTCGAACGGCGACATGGCTTTCCGGTACGGCCTGTCGCTGGTGAGCGAGTCGTAGACATCCGCCACGCAGATCAAGCGGGCCTCCAAGGGGATCCTCTTCGCGCCGACAAGGTGGTAACCGGAACCGTCGTACTTGTCGTGGTGCGCCAGTATGATGGGAATGATCCTGTGCAACGGCCCGCCCACCGGCTCGAGCATCGTTGCGCCTTTGTCGACATGCTTCTTCATGCCCTCGAACTCTTCACGAGTGAGCCTGGCGGCCTTGTACAGCAGCTCGCGGCTGGTCTCGAGCTTCCCGATATCGTGCAGGAGCGACGCGGCACGCACATCCTCGATCCGGTCCTTCGAAAAGCCCATGTGTGATGCGATCTTGGACGCGTAAATCGAAGTGCGGTAGCAGTGGTTTTCGGTGTACTTGTCCTTGGAGATGAACTGCCTGAGTATGAGCAACAGCCCATGGTAAGTCTGGCGGAGTTCCTCGAGGCGAGATTTCTGGAGTTCATAGAGACTCCCCATCGCATAGGCGGTGACCACGAGAATGCCGCCCCACACAAGGATGTCCGACGTGCTGCTCGCCGGCGCTCCGGTCCCGATGAGAATGTCGGGGTTGAGGTAGACGAGCAGTCCCACGAGAAAGGCGCTCGCGAACGCCGTGAGAACCGCATGCCTTCTGCCGTAAAAGTACGCCGAGAACAGCGTCGGCATGGAATAGAATCCCAGTATCATGCGCTTGGCGGTTACGAGATAGTTCATCACACCTGCAATGACGAGCAGGGAGAGGATCAACCAGAGCTCCTTGTTGACTTCCGCGAGCCTGTTCAGCACACCTGAACGCCAGCTCTTCTTCGGCATCGCGTCGTCGGAGGGACACCGGTCGAAGTACTGCATGATATGGTCCGATTGGCTGGGGGCGCTCCCAACGGCGGACTCGGCGTCCGCGCCGGGGGCCCCGCCCCGGGGCATACCGTTCCGGGCCGGCTCTTCCCACCCGCTCCCGGCCTGCGGCTCGCTTTCCAGCGCGACTCCCTTTTCCTCTCGATCTCTCACGGCGGCCTCCATCCTGAAAGGGTCAACGCAGGGGGCATCGGGTGTTCGGATTGTCGAAAAGCTCATGTGATGTCGGGTTTTCCTGAACTTCCTAACCCGCAACCTGCCTCTGGCCCCACACACAATCCGGTCGGCATACAAGGGGCCGGACTGAAGCCGTTTCGCTTGAGACCCGGGCGCGCCTGGGCTAGACTGAGTCCCGGGATT
>JALGWA010000235.1 GCA_025774425.1 bacterium | reverse complement strand
CAACGGACCTGGAGACCAAGTTTCTCGTGTGCCGCCGCGAGAGGGCCGAGGACCTGGAGAGCGCCGTACGCGTTTTCCTGGAGTTCCTCAAGGGGTTCGAGGCCCTGGACCTCGAAGGCCCCTGCGTCACCGTCTTCGGCTCGGCGCGTTTCCTGGAAGGCCACAGGTACTATGATCTCGCCAGGGCAGTCGGCCGCGAGGTCGCCCGGGCCGGCTTCCCGGTCATAACCGGCGGCGGGCCGGGCATCATGGAGGCCGCCAATCGCGGAGCCAAGGAGGCCGGCGGCCGGAGCATCGGCGTCAATATCCACCTCCCCATGGAGCAGCAGCCCAATCCCTACCTCGACGAGTTCGTCGAGTTCGACCACTTCTTCGTCAGGAAAGTCATGCTGGTGAAGTACTCGTGCGCCTTCGTCGTCATGCCCGGCGGATTCGGAACCATGGACGAGGTCTTCGAGACCGCGACCCTGATGCAGACCGGCAAGATCGCCCACTTCCCCATCATCATGATGGGAAGCGACTTCTGGCGGCATCTCGAGGATTTCGTCCGCAACTCCCTCCTCGCGGAGAAGACGATCGACGAGCAGGATCTCCACCTCTTCAAGAGCACGGATGACCCCCGCAAGGCCGTCGAAATCATCAACCATGGGGTCAGAGCTCAAAATGCACAGGGCTCTGACCCCGTTTGAGTTGACTCAAGGAACTTCGCCTGCTAGAGTGGCCGGGTATCGTCCGGGATTACCCGAGGAGCCCGAATGAAGAACCTGCCTGGAGCGATCGCCCTGGCCGCCCTCCTTGCGGCCTCGGCCGGGGCCGCAGCCGCCGGCGGCGCGCCCGGCGGCCTCCGCGCCTACGATACCCCCGGCGACGGCGGCGAAAGCGTGACCATCGAATGGCGGTCCGACGCCGATGCCTTGATAACCATATTGCGCTCGACATCGGCCGACGGCGACTTCCAGCCCGCCGGTGAGACCATCGCCTCGGAGGGCGTGTATCTCGACTACGCCGTCGAGGGGGATACCGGCGCGCAATACTACTACAAGCTCTTCATGGTGGTGGGCGCGGATACATTGCTCACGGCCGCCGTCGGCCCGGTCCGCCCGCGGGGCAACTGGTTCAGGGCCTACCGCACGAACGCCCTCGTCCTCTTCGGGCTGATGTTCGTCCTCGTCGTCTACTACGTCGAAGCGGCGAAGAAGGGCAGAAAGCTTTACATCCGCAAGATCCCGGGGCTCAACGCCATCGACGAGGCCGTGGGGCGCGCCACCGAGATGGGAAAGAAGATGCTCTACATCCCCGGCATACTCAGCCTCAGCGAGATACAGACAATCGCGAGCCTGTCCATCCTGGGCTACGTAGCCAAGCTTTCGGCCGTCTACGGGGCCGATCTGGAGGTTCCCAACATCGACCCCCTGACCTTCTCGGCGGCGCGGGAGAACGTCAAGCAGGCCTACCTGGAGGCGGGCAAGCCCGACCAGTTCAGGGAGGACATGGTGACGTACATAACGTACGACCAGTTCGCCTACGCCGCCGCCGTCACCGGCAAGATGGTGCGCGAGCGGCCGGCGACCAACTTTCTTATAGGGGCTTTCTTCGCCGAGGCGCTGATCCTCGCCGAGACCGGCCAGAGCACGGGGGCCATTCAGATAGCGGGAACGTCCTACGTCACGCAACTGCCCTTTTTCGTAACCACCTGCGACTACACGCTGCTCGGAGAGGAGCTCTTCGCGGCGAGCGCCTACCTCTCGCGCGAGCCCACGCTCCTCGGGAGCATCAAGGCCCAGGACATCACGAAGGCGATCCTCATCGCTGCCATCATGTCGGGAATCGTCCTGCTCGCCTTCGGCCTCGACGTGGTCAGGCCGCTTCTCACGGCCCGGTAGGACGGCGCCGCCCGTAGTCAAGCCGCTTCATGACCGCGCGGACGGCGCGGGATTGCCCTATGACGTAGAAATGAATGCCCGGCACGCCCCTGTCCAGCAGGTCCCTGGCCTGCGCCGCCGTCCACTCGGCCCCCACCTCGAGCGCATCCCCGGGGTCACTCCGGCGGATCTCCTCGGACAGGGCGAAGGGGATATCGACATGGAAGATGCGCGGAATGGTCGTCAGCTGCTGCTTCGAACTCACGACCTTGAGCCCGGGGATTATGGGGACGTCGATTCCCTCGTCTCTGCAGAGGTCCACGAATTCGAAGTAAGCCGGGTTCTCGAAGAACATCTGCGTGACGACGTACTCCGCACCCGCATCGACCTTGGCCTTGAGGCGTCTGACGTCGGTGAGCATGTTCGGGGCCTCGTAGTGCTTCTCGGGATAGCCGGCGACTCCGATGCAGAAGTCGCTGGCTTCGGCGTCCAGGAGATCCTCCAGGTACCTGCCGCGGTTCATGTTGCTGATCTGCCGGACGAGGTCGACCGCATGGCGGTTCACACTGCGCCCGTCCTGAACCGGCTTCTCGTAGGTCGGCAGGTCGCCCCTCAAGGCGAGGACGTTCTCGATCTCGAGGTATTGCAGCTCTATGAGGAAGTCCTCGGTCTCCTCGCGCGTGAAGTTGACGCACAGCACGTGCGGAACCGCGTCTATCTCGTACTTCTTCTGGATGAGCGCGCAGATGCCCAGGGTCCCCGGACGCTTGCGCTTGACCTTTCTCTGAATCCCCGCCGGCGTGTCCTCATAGACGGCGTCGGAGGCATGGCTCGTGACATCGATGAAGCGCGGATCGAACTCGATGAGGTCGTCCAGGATGCCGAGGAGGTCCTTGAGTTTCCCTCCCCGTTTGGGCGGCACGATCTCGAAACTGATGAGAGGCTCCTTGGCCCGATCCAGATGCTCGATGACTTTCAATCCGGTCCCTCCCGGCCGTCTCGCACGCCGCCCCGGTACAGTGGATTGGAAGCCAGCGCTTCCAGCCTCTGCGAACCCGCGCCCGCCAGTATGCGCTCGAGCCACACGAGGCTCTCATCACCGGGGTCGAGAATCCGGTACTCCTTCGACGGGTCGCCGATGACCGTATCGAGCCCGTTCCTCACCGCCAGCGTGAGGAAGGCGTTCTCGAGGGGCAGCCTCGCCGGCTTCGGCAGGCCGGCGGTGAAGTTCGAGACGCCCACCACCAGATGACAGCCCCGGAGCTCCGCATCCGCCCTGAGCCCCGCGATCGCATCCAGTACGGCGTTCGCGAGTCCGTCCAGGTCCGAGGAGATCGAAGGCGTGCCCGGGTCCACCAGTATCTCATCGGGGCCGAATCCCGCCCCCCTCGCCTTCGCGAAAAGGCGCCTGGCCGTTCCTATCATCTCCTCGGGGAGCACATTCCGCCGCAACACACCCCCCTCAAGCCGCTCGGACACCAGCAGCACCACGCGGCAGTCGAACCGCGACTTCAGAGCCAACACGCGGTCGGCGTTGGATTCGACCGCCGAGTTGAGGATCGGCCCCCGGGTCCCGGGCTTCCTGTGCGCCTCGTACTCGTCGGCGCCGGCCTCGAGCACGGCCGGGTCGGCGCTGTCGATACAGAGAGGCACGGATACGGCCGCCTGCACGGCTCGCACGACATCGCGCATCACCACGGGCGGGTGAGGTCCCACGTTGACGTCCAGATAGTCGGCCCCGCGCTCCTCCTGCATACGCGCGACCCCGCATACGCCGTCGAGGTCGCCCGCATCCAGCATCTTCCCGATCCGCGGGATGCTGTAGTTGATCTTCTCGCCTATGAGAGTGAGCGGTTTCATCCTGCTTAGAGTCTATT
>JALGWA010000234.1 GCA_025774425.1 bacterium | reverse complement strand
CGGGGGGAGGACAGCTTCCTCGAGGCGCTGGGTGGGGCCGGCGCGGCGGTGTTCGTCGACTCGCCGGAGACGACCATCCACGCCAAGGTCGCCGTGGTCGACGAGGATTACACGGTCATCGGTTCGACCAACTGGACTTATCACGCTGTCGAGGAGAACAATGAGACCGCGGTCATCATCGAGTCGCGGGACATCAACGAGCACTATGCGGAGTACATAGGCGCGAGGATCGCCGAGAGCAGACCCTATGCGCCGTGACGGAAGGGAAGAGGGGGCGGCCCCATGGTGGAACGCCGAATCGACAAGGTGATGAAGCGCGACGGCACCGTCGTCGACTTCGACCAGGAGAAAATCACGCTGGCCATCTACAAGGCCGCCGCGGCGGTCGGCGGGCATGACCGCGCTCTCAGCGAGAAGCTCTCCGACGAGGTCGTGGAGGCCCTCAACAAGTGCTTCGAGCCGCCGGACATCCCCACGGTCGAGGAGATTCAGGATATGGTCGAGAAGGTGTTGATAGAGAACGGCCATGCCAAGACCGCGAAGGCCTACATCCTGTATCGCGACTCGCGCAGGCGCGAGCGCGAGCGCAGGGGGAGCAAGCTCGGCCGCCAGAGACCGCTGCCCTTCCAGCTGATGTACGAGCAGCTCCTGTGGAACATCGATCACGAGTGCGAAACCACGGAGAAGCTGAGCAAGAGGGTCAAGGACGGGAGTTTCCCGGACCTCGTCAGGGACTCCGACGCGAGGTACAACGAGAGCATAGCGATGGCCGCCGAGGCCGTCGAACGCTTCAAGGACCGGATACGCATGATCATCGTCGCCGGCCCGTCGTCATCGGGCAAGACGACGACGACGGCCAAGCTCGCCGGGCGGCTCGAGGAACTCGGTGTCGAGACACAGCCGCTCAACCTCGACCACTACTTCTTCGACCTCGAGCTGCATCCCAAGGACGAATACGGCGACTATGACTTCGAAACGCCGGAAGCCCTCGACATCCCCTTGATCAACAAGCACCTCGCCGACCTGATCGACGGCAAGTCCGTCGATATGCCCCAGTATGACTTCAAGACCGGGAGGCGGACCGGCGAGACACGCAGCGTGAAACTCGAGCGCGGCAAGATCCTGCTGATAGACACGCTGCACGGCCTTCATCCGCCGCTGACGGCCAGCGTGGACGACGACCTCAAGTTCAAGGTGTATATAGAGACGATCTCCATGCTGAGGGACAGCGACAAGAATTTCGTCAGATGGACGGACGTCAGGCTCCTCCGGCGCATGGTGCGGGATCACTCACAGCGCGCCTACGATCCCCTGCAGACCATCGGGCATTGGCATTACGTCAGGCGGAGCGAGCTCAAGCACATCATCCCGTTCATAAGGGACGCCGATTACATACTGAACGGGGCGCTTGCCTATGAGCTGCCCGTGCTCAAGAAATACGAGTTCGAGTACTTCCCGAGAGTCATCGACGAGTGGAGGGACGAGAGCAAGCGCTGGGACGCATACATCAGGGCGGAGCGCATATACAAGCTGCTCTCGGAGATCGAGCAGTTCGACGACGATTCGGTGATCCCGGGCGACTCCCTCCTCAGGGAGTTCATCGGGGGGAGCGTGTACAAGCTCCACTGATCCCCGCACTTCAGAGGTTGACGACTGACACCTGACCCTTGCCCGGGAGTTCCGTAGTCTCGGGGTTGTTGGGGTCGACCATCGGCTTGCCGTCCACCACGAAGCGGTAATTGTGTGTCCCCCGCCGCAGCGGTATCACCCTCTGCCACAGGCCGCGGCCGTCGACGTCGAGAAGCACGTCCGAGGAGCGGTCCCATGAGTTGAAATCGCCCTCGATGGCGATGACCTCGGCGTCGTTGCCCAGATAGGAAAACAGGACGCCGCCGCCGATCCGCCGCGGCGCGAGGAAATCGATAGCGGCTTCGACTTCTATGTCCTTCTGGGTCGGTTCGTTGCCCAGGATCTCGTTGGCGACGGAGCGGTAGTCGTAGAAACCGCGGGAGCCCCGATAGCAGGTGATCGGCACGCCGAAGCCGGTCGCTTCCTTGAGAGTGATATTGCTTCTGATGACCGTGCGGAAGCAGGAATCGCCGAAGCGGCGCTTCAGCGTCGACAGGATCTCGCGGCTGATGCGCGTCCGCGAATCGTACATGGTCGCGAGGACGCGGTATTCGGCGTGATGACCGTTGACGTTGCGGATGAGGTCTATTGCCTCGACCACCCTTCCGACTCCCTGGAGGGAGAAGAGGGACGGGTCCACCGGTATGATGATCTCGTTCGCAGCGAGCAGGGCGTTGAACGTGAGAAGTCCGACGTTCGGCGGAGAGTCGATTATCACGAAGTCGTAATCGCCGGAGACGCGGTCGATGACCCTCTTCAGTCTCGCTTCCCGGCCATCGCGCCCCGCGAGCATCTGCTCGGCGGTACTCAGCACCACGCCGGCGGGGAGGATGTCGAGGTTCTCTCCGATCTTCTGCTTGACGCTGTCCACGGGGACGGAATCGGAATCGACCAGGAGGTCGTACACGGTGTGTTCCAGCGAGTCGGTGTCCGGATGAAGCGACTGCGTGCTGCTTCCCTGCGGGTCCATGTCGACCAGCAGCACCCGGTTGCTCATTTCATGAAGACAGAGAGCCAGACTGACGGCGGTCGTCGTCTTGCCGCAACCGCCCTTTTGATTAGCTACAGCTATTCTTCTCATCATTATCGAGCGACCTCCCGTGGTTGCCCGCCCTGCCGGGCGGGGGAATTCAGGAATAGCACAATTTTGAGAGATATTATATTTTTTTGCAGGGTTTGTCAAAAAGAAAACACGGCGGCTACTTGAGGATGGGCTGCTCCTCGACCCAGTAAAGGAACATGCCGCAGTTCTCGCAGCGGTAGAGCTTCTTGTTTCTGTCCTCGGCCCCGTGTATGGCCGACGGGATCGTGACGAAGCAGCCGTGGCAGACGGCGTTGATCACCGGGGCGACCACTCTTCCGTATCTCTGCTTCATGCGGAAGTACTGGGTTCGGATCGAGGGCTCGAGCTGGCCCTCCAGCTCGGCAAGGGTCTCCTCCAGCGGTTTGATGGTGGAGATCTTGAAGCCGATGCGTCCATACTGCTTCCTGCGCGACGGGTCCTTGGCGTCCCGGATGAGGAGCAGTATGTCCTGGAGGGCGATGAGAATCTGCAGCTGCGAGTTCATTTCTCGAATTCCTTGATCAGGTCTATCAGCTCCTGGGGTGTCTCTATCTTCGAGAGCCTCCTGTCCTTGGCGAGTTTCTTGGAGACCTGGGCGATCTGGCCCAGCACGATCAGATAGTCGCTGGGGTCGCCGACCGGGGGCGCCACGACGAGGAAGAAGAGCTTGGCGCGCTTCCGGTCGATCGACTTGAAAGGTACGCCGGTCTTAGATCTGCCGACGACGACGCGAACCCTGCTCACGACGAGCGACCGGCAATGGGGTATGGCTATGCCGTCGCCGACGCCGGTGGAACCGAGATACTCGCGCGTCAGCAACGTCGCCAGCAGGGACTTGCTGGCGGGGGGGCTGAGGCGCAACATCTTCACCAGCTCCTCAAGGACTTCCTCTTTCGTCTTCGCCTTGAGGTTGAGGTCGACCTTCTTGGGCAGGACAATATCAGAAAGGCTCATCGGCGACTCGTGACCTCGGACTTTCCACTTCCATGTTAAGCCAACCGCTCGATTCCGTCAAGTGCTCTCTCGGCTTCGGCCCGTACTCCGGGCTCCCA
>JALGWA010000233.1 GCA_025774425.1 bacterium | reverse complement strand
TCGTCCATTACGGCATCAAGACGCCCGTGAGAAGTTACAGGGAAGCGAACTCACGGCGGGCCATTCCGGGCATCGTGAGGGCCCTGAGGAACGGGGAGAGCGTCGCTCTCGTCGCGGAGGCGGGAACGCCGGGCGTCTCCGATCCCGGGAGGGATCTCGTCGCCGCGGCTTACCGCGAGGGGATCGCCGTCGTGCCGGTGCCCGGCCCGAGCGCCGCCAGCGCGGCGGTCTCGGCGGCCGGCATGAGTGAGCCGCGGTTCGACTTCGAAGGGTTCCTGCCGCGCCGGAGGTCCAAGCGGCTCAAGAGGCTGGCCGAGATGGCGGCGGACGAGAGGCTGCTCGTGTTCTTCGAGGCCCCGCACCGCCTGGCCCCGTCTCTCGCCGACATGGCCGAGGTGCTGGGCGACAGGAAGTGCCTCGTCGCGCGCGAGATCACCAAGATGCACGAGGAGTTGACGAGGGGCAGCCTGGTGGAGCTTGCGGCGAAGTACGCGGACACCGGGGCGAGGGGCGAGTTCGTGATCGTGTGCGAGGGCGCCGCTCGGGGGATGAGGGCTTCCGCAGGCGCAGCCGGGTGGGAAGCGATTCGGCTCGAGGCCTTCAGCCTGATCGGGAAGGGAATGAAGAAATCGGAAGCGGCCAGGAGACTGGCTGCGAAGTACGGGCTCAAGAGAAGCGATGTCTATTCGCTCCTCACGGCCGGCTCCCCGCCGGGTCGAGACCGAAGGGATATGCATGAGAGGTCTTGAGTTCAGAGATGTGCGCGCCCGTGACCGCGAGGCCGTGTTTGAGTTCTGCAGGAACACGTGGCCCGGCTACGGCGACTACATCGACCGCGTCTGGGACAGGTGGCTGAGGGAGAGGCGCGGGCGATTCATCTTGGCGGAACTGGAAGGAGCGCCCGTCGGTATCGCCAAGGTGAGCGAGTTCTCGAGAGGCGAGGTATGGCTTCAGGGACTCAGGGTCGCCCCCTCCCTTAGGAAGAAGGGCATAGCCAACGAGATCAACCGGGAGGTCTTGAGGACGGTCAAGCGCATGAACCCGCGGGTCGTGCGCTTCTGCACCGGGGCGCGCAACAAGGCGAGCAGACACATAGGCGAGAAGTTCGGCTTCCGCGTCGCCGCCCGCTTCCGCTTCTTCTGGGGCCGGGCGCGCAAAGGCGCGGTGAGGGGAAGGGTCGCGCGCATGGTGGATCTGGACGCCGCCGTCGAGTTCATCGGGGCCTCCAGGTTCCTCAAGGTCTCGCATGGACTGATCGCGGAGGGGTGGGTGTTCCGCGAGTTCAGCAGGAGCCTCATCAGGAACTACGTTCGCGAGGGGGCGGTGACCATCATCGACGGCAGGCGCGGCATCCGCGGACTCGCGGTCTACACGACCACTCAGGAGGAGCTTTCGCGGACCGTTTCCATGGGGTTCGTCGACGGGGACGTGACCAGCATCAAGGCGCTGGCGAGGAACCCGTCCCACCTGGCGGCGCGCCGTGGCTTCGAGTACTTCTCGGCCGCTGTGCCGACGACCTATTTCATGAGACTTCTGCGCTGGTCGGTCTACGGCAAGTCGGAGACGGCCGGCCAGGTCGTGTATGAACTCGGCGGCGCGGAGCTGCGCCGCCTGTGAGATACCTCCGCCAAGTGGGTCGGGAATGAAGTGGATATACAGACATCCATCGCTTTACAACCTCATGGATTCGGTGTGCTCCCTGTTCCTCGCCGACAGGGTGAGGAGGAAAGTCTTCTCATCGATCCGGGCCTCGTCGCTCATCGAGATAGGGGTCGGCTCGGGCAAGAACATGGCCCTTCTCTCCGCCCCCGTGCGCGCCGGTGTGGACACGTCGCTGGAGATGCTCAAGTTCGCGCGCGGGAGATTCCGCGGCCTCCACGTGTTCGCCGGCGACGCCGTGCGCCTGCCCCTGAAGGACGGAGGCTTCGAGGTGTCCGTGCTCTGTTACGTGCTTCGGGGGCTCAGCAGGCCGGTCGAGGCCGTAAGGGAAGCGCTCCGCGTGTCGACGCGGGTCGTGATAATCGACTACGACAGGCCGTGCTTCATCCCGAGGTTCATCTGGGACACGGTTATCAGCGGTTTCGGCCGCGCGGTCTACGGATCGCGCGACCTCGATTTTGCAGCTCTGGAGAAACTCGGCGCATCGAAAGAGGTATTGAAGTATTATGGGGGCCTGTACCGCGTCATGATCCTCTCCGCGCGATAGGGCCGGAAGCGTGACGACCGGAGATACGGACATGGGCAATACCGGAGGCGGAACGAAGGTGAGATCCGTTCTTCAGGAGAAGCTCAGAGACGGCAACAGCCGCTGCCTCGTCTGCGAGCGGCGCTGCATCATACCGCCGGGGGAATGCGGGTTCTGCGGGACACGGCTCAACGACGGCGGGACGCTCAAGGGCGTCGTCCACGGCGCCGTCTCCACCGTCGCGGTGGCGCCGATCGAGGCCAAGCCGATTTTCCATTTCCTGCCTGGCTCGAAGTGGCTTTCCCTGGGCACCCTCGGGTGCAACTTCAAGTGCTCCGGCTGCCAGAACAGCGACATCGCCTGCGTCGATCCCTGCAGGGACGGACTGGCCGGGACCCGCCGGATGAGGCCACACCAGCTATGTCACCAACGGCTACATGACTCACGAGGCACTCGATCTCATAGGCCCTCACTTGGACATCTACAGGTTCGATCTCAAGGGCTTTTCCAATGATTCCTACTCGCGTATAGCGGGCGTAGACGACTATGGTGTTATCCTCGAGAACGCGATGAGGGTCAAGAGCAGGTACAAGGCGCATGTCGAAGTCGTAACCAATGTCGTGCCCGGCATAAACGACGCCGACGTGGAACTCGGCAGGCTTGCGACATGGATCGCCACCAAGCTCGGAAAGCGCACTCCCTGGCACGTGACGCGTTTCATCCCGCACGGGGAGTTGTCGGACTTGCCGGAGACCCCTGTTGAGACTCTGGACAGGGCCCGCAGGATCGGGATGGACGTCGGGCTCCTGTACGTCTACACGGGGAATGTCCCCGGCTATCCCGGCGAGAACACGTATTGTCCCAAGTGCGGGCGCGTCGTCGTCGGGCGCGCACATCAGGCGGTGTTCCTGAACAACATCCGCGAGCGTGAGGCCGATGACACCTACGGTGCCCGCAGGTCGCCCGGCCGTAAGCCTCTCGACGGGGTATGCGTCCACTGCGGGCAGCGCATAGTCGGCCACTGGTTCGAGCCCGCGCCCGGGAGGCACAAGCCCTCCGATTAGCCCCGCACCGCCCGCCGGGCGGGCCGAGCGCGTTCCAGTATCGCCTTGACTGGCGCCGCCGGCGGCTGCATACTGGCGGTGCGAGGCACGCGGATCCGGCGGGCTGCAGCCGGGGAGCTCCGCCTGGAAGGTCATCACGCATTCGGCGACCGCGCCGACGCCGGCCGCATACACGGAGGTGACACATATGTCGCCCTTCTTCGTGAAGTCCGTTCTCGCGCTCGTTTTCGTCGCGGCGGGCAGCGCGGCCGCACTCGCGATGTTCGCCCTGATGGGAAGGTCGGAGCACAAGACGAGCCCGATGACGCTCAGGAGACTCCACAGAGCGATGGGCTATGTCTTCGTCGTTCTGCTCGTCGTGACGACCGTGCTGTGCGTGAGATACGTGGCGCAGGTCGGCGACCGGATTTCGGTCCGCGCCGCCCTTCACGGCGTGCTTGCGGTGCTGCTGATAGGGGTGCTCGCCATCAAGATCGTCATAGTGAGGTGGTTCAAGGGCTTGCTCAACGTGGCGCCCGCCCTCGGGGTGACCGTGTTGGTGCTTGCGGTCGCGGTCGCCGCGACATCCGCGGGCTACTTCTTCGTGCGACTGGGGGCGGCCCGGGGTGTGGACGCGGCGGGGGTGGAGACCGCCTCCGGCGTCGCGGTCCCCGCCGGCGGGGATGCGGACCGCGGCCGCGGGATCTTCGAGGAGAACTGCAGCGCCTGCCACGCCGCGGACAGCGACGAGTCCGGCTTCGGGCCGGGGCTCAAGGGGCTTTTCAGGAACGACAAGCTTCCTGCCAGTGGAAGAGCGGCGACGGTCGGGAATGTAGTAGGCCAGCTCCGTGAGCCGGTCGGCATGATGCCGTCCTTCAGCTCGGTCGCCGGGCAGGATCTCGCCGACCTCGTGGAGTATCTCAAAACGCTCTAGCGCCCGGACGGCGGGGAGGTTCCGGTGGGATTCGACATTGCAGTGCGCCTCGCGGTCGCCTACGGCATATTCATCGGCCTGATCCACTTCCTCGGAGGCGGCATCAGGCCGCGGGGGACCAGGGCGAGATGCCGGGTCATCTCCTTCGCGGCCGGCATGTCGATCGCGTACTTGTTTCTCGATCTCCTGCCCGAGACATACGAGGCGGCGACGCATCTCAGGCAATGGGTATTCGCCTTCCTGCTGATGGGCTTCACCCTCATCCACCTCAGCGAGAAGTGGTTGTACCGGCACCACGAGGGCGTCACGTTGGATAAGGAGCTCGTGGCCGTCCACTCGATCTTCTTCTTCATTTACAATTTCATCGTCGGCGTCGCGCTCTTGGAGAAGGTGAGGATGGACACGCTCGGCGGGACCCTGTTCTTGATACCTATAGCCCTGCATGCAATGTTGAGCACGGCGTCGATGTCCAACATACACAGGGGCGCCGTGGAAAGTACGGCGGCCAAGGTGCTGCTGTCGGGCTCCACGCTCTACGGCGTGCTTTTCGGACTCCTGGTGAAGATCCCGCGCATGGTCGACAACATCCTGACAAGCTTGGTTGCCGGAGTGTTGCTGTACATAATAGTGCGGGAGTTCATACCCGAGAGGGAGAAGGGCGAGCCCGCATTCTTCGTCGTCGGGCTTGCGATCTACGTTATTGTAGCGGTTCTACTGGTGATGTGAGCTTAGGAGGCGGCATGGGCAAGTGGAAGTGTTCAGTTTGCGGTTACGTGTACGATGAAGAGAAGGAGGGGGTGCCGTTTGCGGAGCTTCCGGAGGATTGGACCTGCCCGCAGTGCGGCGCGCCCAAGTCCGCGTTCAAACAGATCGAGGGCGAAGTCGCCGCCGCCCCGGGGCGGCGCGCGACGTGCGTCGCGGACAAGATCGTCGAACAGCTTGTCGCCTACGGGGTCAAGCGGATTTACGGCATACCCGGGAGCTCCAACCTCCCGCTCGCCGATGCCATACGCAGGAACCCTGAAGCGGAGCTGATTCTGACCAGGCATGAGGGCGCCGCGGCATTCATGGCGAGTGCGCATGCGAAGCTGACGGGCGAGCTCGGCGTCTGCATGTCCATCGCGGGGCCGGGTGCGACCAATCTCATAACCGGCCTCGTCGACGCCGCGAGCGACAGGGCCCCTGTACTCGCCCTGCTGGGCCAGGTGCCGGAAGTGTTCCTTGGAAGCGAATCGCTGCAGGAGATAGCCGAGGTCGACATATTCAATACCTTCTGCGTCTCGGCCGACCTCATCAGCAACCCGGCGCATGCGCTCGCCGTCACCAACCTGGCGGTGAAGAAGGCGCATGCCGGCCCCGGCCCGGCCGCGCTCAGCCTGCCGACGGATGTCCTCAGGCAGCCGCTCGATGACGAGATATGGAAACCGGGCGAGCATCTGTTCGGGCCGAGGACGGTTCCCGCCGAGGATGCCGTCGAGAAGGCGGCGTCTCTGATCGCGGCGAGCAAGCGGCCGCTGTTGTTCGCCGGCTGGGGAGCGAGGCGATGCGGGCCGGAGCTCCTCGACCTGGCGCGCCACATCGGCGCCCCGATCGCGACGACGTCCCGGGCAAAGGGTGTCGTCAGCGAAGCCGACGAGCTCGTGCTGGGAGTGCTGGGTTCCATAGGCAACAGGTTCGCGCCCAGGCTGGTTGCGTCGGCCGATCTCATCATCATTCTCGGCAGCGGGTTCAGGCAGCGCAATCTCGTCCCGGATACGGACATCATCCAGGTGGACATCGATCCGACGCGCATCGGCAAGACCTTCGCCGTCAAGCTGGGAATCGCCGGAGACGCCGGTGAAGTCGTCAAGATGCTGAGGATGGCCCTGCCGCCGGGCCGGATGGACGCGGAGTACAAGGCGGCGATCGCCGCGGCGCGCTCCGAGTACCGGGCCGTTCTCGGGGCCGATGCGGCCAACGACGGGAAGCCCATCCACCCGGGCCGGGTCATCCAGGCGCTCAAGAAGAACGCGGCCGGTGACGCCTTGATCTGCATAGACGTCGGCGACCACACCTACTGGTTCTACAAGCGCTTCGTATGTGATGGCCAGCAGACGCTGCTCTGCGCCAACATGGCGGGCATGGGATTCGCGCTGCCGGCGGCCATAGCATGCCAGTTTCACGAGCCCGACCGGCAGGTC
>JALGWA010000232.1 GCA_025774425.1 bacterium | reverse complement strand
TCCATCCGCGGCGACTATCGCAGCCGCGGCCTCGATCTCAACCATACCGGTTTCCTCAACAGGGCCGATTTCCGGGAGGCCTGGCTGTGGGCCCAGTACAGGACCAACGACCCCTGGTGGCTGACGCGCCGGATGTGGCACAACGTGAACGTCGGCTACGGCGGCAACCTCGACGGCGTCCCTCTCGTCCGAGGCGGCAACTACAACATGTTCATCGAGCTCGCCAACTACTGGTACGTCGGCATCGGCACCTGGCTGGATTACGCAGAGACCTTCTCGGACCGCGAGACCCGCGGCGGGCCGCCGGCTCCCATTCCCATCGGCCAGAGCGCATGGTTCTCCGTGCAGACCGACAGCCGCAAGTGGTACACGGTGAACCTCAACGCCGGCGCGGGCGACACATGGGACGGGCAATACTACCAGGTGAACACCTATTTCGAGCTCCGGCCCCGGTCCAACGTCGAGGTCAGCGCGGGCCCCGGCTTCAGGTCGGAATGGGGCGTCTCCCGCTGGCTGGCGTACACCGAGAACGAGGCCGGAGAACGGGATCGCGAGATCTTCGGCGAACAGACTTCGAAGCGCCTCGACATGACCGTGAGGGGTACGGTGAATTTCACGCGTGACATCTCGCTCCAGGTCTACGCCCAGCCATTCATGGCGTCGGTGGACTACGCCGATTTCAAGGTGCTCGTCCCGCCCCGCGACTATGAGTACGTCGGCACGGATGTATACGACGAGGGGGTGATGCAGCCGGATTACAACTGGGCCTCGTTCAACTCCAACGTCGTGCTCAGGTGGGAATACAGACCCGGGAGCACGCTCTTCGTCGTCTGGGCCCACTCCAGGGACACCACCACGGGCTTCGGAAACTTCGAGGTCGCCAGGGAGGTGAACGGTCTCCTCGCGGCCGACGCCACCAACACCTTCCTCGTCAAGGTCAACTACTGGCTGGCGCTGTAGGACGCGTGGGGCGCTCTCGGGGAGGAACGTCGCATGCGATTCGGTGTTGAAACGCGGCCCGATCCGTGTATTCATTCAGGAGGAAGAGGTCGGCTATGGAACGCAGAAAGGCGGCGGGCTTCGACTTCGAGACTTCGGAGATAGGGATAGGCACGTACTGCCTGAGCGGCGTGTACGGCCGGGTGGACACCGATGCCGTGCTGCGGACGCTGCGGCGTGCGTACGAACTCGGCATCACCTTCTTCGACACCGGCCCGGGCTACGGCGACGCCGAGAAGGTGCTCGGCGAGGCGACGCGCCCCTTCCGCGGGGACATCATCATCTCCACGAAGGTGGCCGGCGCGATGACGGAGCGGCCCCTCGCGTACGAGAACATAATCGCCTCGTGTGAGCGGAGCCTCGAGAGACTCGGCGTCGAGCGGATCGACCTCTACGGCATCCACTTCGACGACGGCGGGACGCCCGTCGAGGAGGTCGTGCGCGCATTCGACCGGCTGAAGGCCGCGGGTAAGATCCGCTTCTGCGGCCTCGGCCACGTCTTCGCCGGGCGGGCCCGCGCGTACTTCGAGCAGGGCGGTTTCTGCAGCGTCATGGGCGAACTCAGCGCCGTCTCGACGGGCTATTACCGGAGGATCCTCCCGCTCGTGCGCGGGAGCCGGGCCGGCTACCTGGGCTTTTCGGTTACGGGTCGCGGGCTGCTCGCGGGCGCCGTGAGGGGAAGGGCCGGCCTCGAGGAGGGCGACATCCGTCACATCGACGCCCTCTTCGCGGGCGAGCGCCTGGAGAGCGCCCTCAGGATCGCCGGCAAGATGGCGGAGACCGCCCGCGCGGTCGGCGCGACTCCGGCCCAGGTCGCCGTACGCTGGGTGCTGAACCGCGAGGGCGTCGTCTGCGCGATAACCGGGCCGTCGTCGGAGGAGCATCTCGAGGAAAACGCCGGAGCGTGCGCGGTGCGCGGCGATACGGACGCCTTCAAGGCGCTCGAGGATTTCATCGACGAGGAGGCGCGGGCGGCCGAGGCCCGACTCCGGGCGGAGATCGAGTCGGTGCTGAGAAGGCCGTTCGTGGGAAGGGAGGGTATTCCCGACCTCGTCTACGTCGCCGAGAACATGGGCGAGGTGGGCATCGCCCCCGAGGAGAGCCTGATTCCCGCGTTCAAGCGCCTGCTCGGCTTCATGAAGAGCGGGGCCTGCGAAGACGCCGACGTCGACCGGGTGAAGCGGGACCTCGCCCGCCTCCTGGACGGCTGACGGCTGAAGTCCCGCCCGCCCGCGGGCACTAGCGCTCGCAGTCGCAGCCGACCCCGAGCTCCGTGGGGAGCGGGTCGTCGGGGCCGGGGCGCGTCCACAGGCGGTCATTCCCGAAGAGGGCCGTCGAGTCGGGGAAGGCGAGCGGGTAGGTGTCGTCACCGCCGGTGTCGAGGAAGAGACCGACCGTGTTGATGTGGTCGCGAAGACCTCCCCGCCCGGCCCTGTTCGCCCTTCCCAGGGTGATGCGGGCCGTCGAATTGTAGACGTCGTCCCCGGACTTGTCCCAGAACATGCCGATGCCGTTGGCGTTGCCGCCGCCGAGCGACAGGTTGGGGGCGTTGTAGACGTCGTCGCCCGCCTCCTCTATGAGGAAGCCCAGCGTGAAGTCGTGGCCCGCCCCCTGGGCCATGTTGATCTCGGCGTCGTAGATGTCGTCCCCTCCGGACTCGAGCAGCACTCCGAGGCCGAAGTGCGCACCGGCGCCCTGCACGTACCATATGCCGCTGTAGCGGTCGTCGCCGCCCGAGTCCGAGAGGAGGCCGATGGCGTACCAGTAGGCGCAGCCCTGCGCGAAGAGCCCGGCCTCGTAGACGTCGTTCCCGCCCCCGTCGATGAGGAGACCGATGCCGCCGGCCCACGAGTGGCCGTCGATGTAGTCGGCGCGCTTGCCGAAGCCCACACCCTGGGCGAGATTGGCGTTGTGTTCCGCCGTCTGGGGCGACGGGAAGACGATGTCGTCGTCCTCGGCGATATAGCGGTCGTCGCCGGAACCGTCGACGAGCACGCCCATGCCCTTGGTGAAACCGTAGCCCTGGCCCATCTGGTAGCAATGGTACGCGTCCGCGCCGGCGGCGTCGGAAAGCGCGCCTACGCCGAAGATGCCCGCGCCCTGGGCCCCGACATAGCCGTCGTAGGTGTCGTCGCCGGACATGTCCACGAGCACGCCGACGCCGAAGAGCCCGACGCCCTGCGTGAGGTTGCCGCCCTCGTACGCATCCCGCCCGGCCAGATCGACGAGATAGGCGTAGCCCATGACGCCCGTTCCGAAGGCAGGCGTCTCGCGGGATTCGGTGCGGTAGGTGTCGTCGCCGGCGGCGTCTATCAGCACGGACACCCAGTTCGCCGGACCGGTGTTGACGGCTCCGCCGCGATAGACATCGTCCCCGCCGGTGTCGATGATGAGGAAGTAGCGGTCCGCCTCATAGGTGTCCGCGGCGGCGCCGTTCAGCACTATCCTGCCCAGCGTCGTCGTCCACTCGAAGGTGAAGTCATCGGTCGTCGCGAGGCCGGCGAGCGAGTCCGCCGCGAAGTCCACGGCCATGGCGATGTCCTGCGACGCCGCGTACAGATACTTGAAATCGACGAGGTCGATGAAGCGTTCCATGCCGTGGTCGACGGCGTCCTCGTCCGTCGCGAGCGCCACCGCCCTGCCGTACATGTCCTCGAGGTCGAATTCGCCCGCGGCGCGCTCGAAGGCGAGGTCGTGATAATGGAGGGAGTCCACGGCCGCCAGGATGATCACCGCGTCGAGGTATTGAACCTCGCGCGGCACC
>JALGWA010000231.1 GCA_025774425.1 bacterium | reverse complement strand
CCTCTGGAACACCGGCAGGTCCTCCCGCCTGTACTTGGAGCTCGAGACCACCACCATGTCGTACCTCAATATCAGGCGCTTGAGGAAGCTCCAGAACTCCGGGTTGGGATTGGACAGGTCGACGTGGCATCGCCATATCCACGGCTGCCTCTTGGCATAGAACCTGATCAGCGGTAGCGGCTGCGGGTCGTGGATTATGACGCAGTCATGGTCGATGTGGGTATAGGTCGAAAAGGCCTGGTTGGCTTCGACGTAGAGGTCCTTCTTGATTTCGGTCAGGTGGATGTCTTCCCCCTGGAGGGCGTTGTGGAACCGCTTGGTGATGTCGAAGAAGTCCGGCGTGCCCTTCAAGATCCGCCAGCCCATCCTCAGTCCTATGTCGTTCATCAGCGGGACGAAGGTGTTCAGGATCTCGGCGACCCCGCCGCCGTAATAAGTGGAGTTGATCATCAACACCCTGACGCCGTAGAGGGACCGCGCCTTCTTGTATATGCCCGTGATTACCTCTTCGCCGACGATGTCACTGTAGTCTTCTAAGCTTCGCATATGCTCGCCCTCAGCTCCTTCAGCAGTTCCCTGATATCTTGCTGCGAATCGACGTTGAACCGGGCCTTCGAGGCGCTCAGGCCCACCATTATCGAGTACGCGGAATCCGGGAGTACATCGAACATGTCCTCATCGGTCCAATCATCGCCCACGGCGAGGATGAAATCCCAGGTCTTCCTCGCAAGCCAGCGCGAGACGGCCCGGCCCTTGTTCACCCCGGCGTCCTTGATCTCTATGACCTTGCTCCCCTCAAGGACGCGGACACCCAGGTTCTCCGTGAGATTGATCAGATCCTCCTTGAGTTCCTTGGCCCGCACCGATGCCAGCCTGGCGTCTGCCTTGCGGTAATGCCAGCTCAACGAGTAGCTCTTCTCCTCGACGAAGGATCCCGGCGTCCTGTCGACGTACAGCTCGAGAAGGGGCTTGAGCTCGGCCTTCCACTCGTCCTTGAGGGCTTCTATCATTATCCAGTCCCCGCCGCGGTCGCGCGTCCATACGCCGTGTTCGGCGACGAGTCCGATGTCCAGGTGCCCGAACCAGCTCTGGAGCGTATCCTTGTCCCGGCCGCTGACGATGACGACCTCGTTGCCGTCGGCGTTGGCGAGGCACTCGAGGATCGCCAGTATTTCGGCGTCCGGCGACGCCTGCTCCGGCCTGTCCTTGAAGGGGACCAGCGTCCCGTCGTAATCGAGGAGGATGAGACGATCGCGGCCCTCTTCGTAGGCGGCCCTGATCGCCTCCCTCTTCTCATCCGTCAGCCTCGTCACCGCCGTGTCGTGCTGCTTGAGTTTGGCCTTGGCGAGGCAGTCCATGAAGTCGTCCATCCACCCGGCGATGCTGTACCGGGCGAGGCGGCCCTGCATCGCCTTGTTGCGGATGGCCTGCTCTTCGGGCGGGATGGTGAAGGCCGTTCTCATCGCCTCGACTATCTCGTCCTTGTTGTTGGGATTCACGATCAGGGCCTCTCCGAGCTCCTTGGCGGCCCCGGCCATCTCGCTCAGGATCAAGACACCCTTCCCGCCTTCCTTGCTGGCGATGAACTCCTTCGCGATGAGGTTCATCCCGTCCCTCAACGGCGTCACGAGGCAGATGTCCGCGACATTGTAAAGCGCAACCATCATGTGAAACGGCAGCGACCTGTAGAGATACCACACCGGCATCCAGTCGAAGGTCCCGTACTTGCCGTTGATTCTTCCGACGAGCTCGTCGAGGCGCCGCTTGAGCATCCTGTAATGCTCGACACCTGTGCGCGACGGCACAGCGACCAGTATCATGGTCACCTTGCTGCGGTACTGGGGATACTTGTCGAGAAACATGTCGAAGACCTCGAGCCGCTCGGGTATGCCCTTGGTATAGTCGAGGCGGTCTATCGAAAGCACCACCCTGCGGTCACCGACCTTCTCCCGGATCTGCCTGATCTCCTTCTGCACCTTGGGATCCCGCTCGGCCCCCGCGAACCTCTCGTAGTCTATGCCCATGGGGAAGGCATCCACCTTCACGGTCCGCCCGCCCACGCTGATATCGCCGAACGAGTGCTCGTAGCCCGTGACCCTCCGCACGCTCTCGACGAAGTGGTGCACGTAGTCATAAGTGTGAAAGCCCAGGAGGTCGGCTCCCAGCAGCCCTTCGAGGATTTCACGCCGCCAGGGGAGCAGGCGGAAGACCTCCGACGAGACGAAGGGAATGTGAAGGAAGAAACCGATGGAGCTCTCCGGCATCTTGAGACGGATCATCTTGGGCAGCAACATCAGGTGATAATCGTGGACCCATATGATGTCGTCATCCTTCGCGATTCCGACGACCTCGTCGCAGAACTCGCGATTGACGCGCTTGTACGCCTCCCAGTAATTCTTGCTGTAGATCGTGTAGAGCGGCAGGTAGTGGAACAGCGGCCAGATGGTCTTGTTGCAGAAGCCGTAGTAATGGTTCTCGACGTCGAGCTGCGAAAGCCAGACGGCATGGAATCTGTCCTCGGCGAGCTTGGCTTCCATCTCCTCCCTGCGCCTGCCGAGCCGCTCCCGGGCCACGCCCGGCCACCCGATCCACAGGCAGTCGCGCGTGCGGTAGATGGAGCCGAGTCCCGTCGCCAGGCCGCCCGCGCTGGGCTCGATGGTGAGATTCCCCTCCCTGCGGCTCATCGTCACCGGCAGCCTGTTCGAAACGATCAAAAGTCGTGACATCAGAGTTCACCTGTCTCGAGGGGTTTCCGCCGTCCCGGTTGCATGGTATCCGATAGAACAGGGCCGTTCAAGCGGAATCCCCCTGCGGGGTCGGAGCTCGGAATGCACACGCGGCGCAGGGGCAGCCGCGGTCATGGAGCGCGCCGGGCCCAAGCCGGCATGAAGTTGAGGGGTCAGGCCCCCGAGACTGTGCATCCTGGGACCTGACCCCCGGGTTCTAGAATGCGTTCTCGACCTTCCAGACCCTCCAGACATTGCCGACGAGGTCCGCCCCGGGCTTGAGCGTCGGCTTGCCCGGCTGCCAGCCGGATGGAGTCGCCTCCCCGGTTTCCCGCACGTGCTGGAACGCCTTGACCTGCCTGATCAGCTCCGCCACGTTCCTGCCGACCGGCGGCGTGAGCACTTCCATGGCCTGGACAACGCCGTCAGGGTCGATGATGAAACGGCCCCTCGTGTTGACGCCGGCCTCGGGCTGATACACGCCGTAGACCGTGCCTATCCGCCCGCCGGGATCGGAGAGCATGGGATAGGGCACGCCGCCTTCGACCATCTTGGAGAGCTCGGTCTCCTGCCATATTTTGTGAACGAAACGACTGTCAACGCTGACTGAAAGCACTTCCACTCCTAGAGACTTCAGTTCGTCGTATTTGGCGGCAACTGCCGTCAATTCCGTGGGTCACACGAAAGTGAAATCCCCGGGGTAGAAACACAGCACCACCCACTGGCCCTTGTAGTCGGACAGCATCACGTTCCTGAACTTGCCGCCCACGAACCCGCTGGCTTCGAAGTCGGGAGCGGGCTTCCCGACCCTCGCCGCAGGCATGACGACGGGAGCGGCCATGGCCTGTCCGCCCGCGGTTGCGGCTCCACCCGGGGCCCCTACGGGCCCCTTGGCCGTTTCGACACAGCCTTCCGGTTCCTCGTCCTTGCCGGCGAGCAATCCAGCCGGCCGGGGGAGCAGAACCAGGGTGAGAACCGCCAAACCGAGGCAGATGCCGGCTGCTACGTTGCGCATGGCATTTCCTCCTTGGCTCGAACCTCGAGGGC
>JALGWA010000230.1 GCA_025774425.1 bacterium | reverse complement strand
AAGCTGGGCGCCGAGATATAGGAGCCGCGGCGCCCGCCGGGAGGTCGCCGATGAGAATCATATTGATCGTTCTCACCATGGCGGTGGTTGGGGCCGGTGTCGGCCTCATGTTGAGGCAGATAGGCCAGGGTCCCGGGCCGGCCGTCGCGCCCACGCCCGCGGCCGCCGACGTTCAGCAGGCCATAGACCGGTCGAGGCAGACGGCGATAGTCCGGGCCGCCCAGAAGGTCGGCCCCGCGGTGGTCTCAATAAGCGTGACGGCGACACGGGTCGTCAGGGCTACGCCGTGGTTTCCTTTCAGGGACCAGTTCTTCAAGGACTTCTTCGGTGAACGCCAGTACGTGGAGAAGGTATCGAATCTGGGCTCCGGGGTCATAGTCAGCCCCGACGGCTATGTCGTCACCAACGAGCATGTGGTGAGGAACGCGAGCGAGATCAAGGTCACGCTTCCCGACGGCAGGGAGTACGACGCGCGTGTTCTGGAAGAGGAGAAGGACTACGACCTCGCCATACTCAGGATCGAGGGAGCGGACCTGCCCCATGCCGAGCTGGGGGACTCCGACTCGCTGATCATCGGCGAATGGGCCATCGCCATAGGCAATCCCTTCGGGTATCTCCTGAGCGATGCCCACCCGACCGTGACCGTCGGCGTGATAAGCGCGCTTCACCGCGACATCAAGTCGAGCGAGGGCGTGGTCGCCGTCTACAAGGACATGATACAGACGGACGCGGCCATCAACCCCGGCAACAGCGGCGGGCCGCTGGTCAACGCCCTCGGCGAGGTCGTCGGAATAAACGCCTTCATCATCACAAAGAGCGGCGGCTCGATGGGTATGGGGTTCGCCATACCGGCGAACCGGGTCAAGTACATGCTGGAGGAAGTCCGCAAGTACGGACGCATGAGGAAGATATGGATCGGCCTGCTCGTCCAGGAGATCACGCCGCTCCTGGCCCAGGGCCTCGGACTCGAGCGTTCGGAAGGGGTCATCATCTCGAGAGTCGACCGGGGGAGTCCGGCCGAGCGCGCCGGCCTCGAGAGGGGCGACGTCATAGTCGCGGTGAACGGGGAGAGGGTCAGGAACTACGAGTCCGCCCGCCGGGCGATCTTCGGTTCGCGTGTCGGCGACGTTCTGGAGTTCGAGGTCATTCGGGACGGGGAGCCGAGGAGCTTCGACGTGCGCGTCGAGGAGGCCCCGTCCAACTAGGAGGCCGTCTTGATACGGAGATACACCCTGCCGGAGATGGCGGAGATCTGGAGCGAGAAGACCAAGCTCGCGAGGTGGCTCGAGGTCGAGCTGGCCGTCGTCGACGCTCTGGCGGAGACCGGAGGCGTGCCCGCGGATGCGGCGGCGAGGATACGGAGGAATGCGCGCTTCAGCGTCGACGAGGTCAAGGCCAGGGAAGAGGTGACCAGGCACGACACGCTGTCGTTCGTCGAATGCGTTTGCGAGAGCCTGGGTGAGGACAGCCGGTACTTCCACAGGGGCCTGACGTCATCGGACGTCGTCGACACGGCCCTCGCCCTCCAGATAAGGGATGCGACGGATCTCGTGCTCGCCGAGCTCGCCGGCCTCCGGGAGGCCGTGCGCGCCCAGGCGCGCAGGCACTGCGCCACGCTGATGATCGGCAGGACGCACGGCATACATGCGGAGCCGATAACCTTCGGACTCAAGCTCGCCGTGTGGTACAGGGAGCTCGGGCGGGCCGCAGGCCGCATCGAGAGGGCCCGCGACGAAGTGCTCGTCGGGAAGATATCCGGGCCGGTGGGCACCTATTCCCACCTTCCTCCCGCCGTGGAGGAGAAGGCGCTGGGCGCCCTCGGCCTCAAGCCCGAGAGGCCGGCCACTCAGATCGTCCAGCGCGACCGCCACGCCGCCTACCTGGCGAGCCTGGCGCTCGCGGCGGCGAGCCTCGAGAAGATGTCGGTCGAGCTGCGCCACCTGCAACGTACGGAGGTCGACGAGGCGAAGGAGCCCTTCGGCGCGGGCCAGAAGGGATCGTCCTCCATGCCGCATAAGCGCAACCCCGTCATGTTGGAGCAGGTGAGCGGCCTGGCGCGGCTCGTCCGGAGCTACGCGCTCGCGGCCGTCGAGAACGTCGCGCTCTGGCATGAGCGCGACATCAGCCAGTCGTCGGTCGAGCGCGTCATCTTTCCGGACGGCACCACACTGCTCCACTACATGGCCAACAGGATGCGGCACATCCTGGAGAACATGGAGGTCGATGTCGCGCGGATGCGTTCGAATGTCGATCTCACCCGGGGACTGATCTACTCGCAACGTCTGATGCTCGCCCTCGTGGACGCCGGTTGGGAGCGCACGAGGGCCTATGACAAGTCCCGGCGACTGGCAGGGGCGGCGGCCGCGGCCGCCGCCGACTTCAGGGACATCGCGGCCGGCGACGTGGAGGTCGTCGAGACCCTCGGCGCGGAGCGGGTCGAGGAGATCTTCGATCCCGCCTTCTACGTCAGGCATGTCGAGTCCGTTCTCAAAGAGACCGGGATCATGTGAAGACATCGACAAGGGGATCAAGATTTGGCGCCCGGCATCAATGAGGTCGAAACCGCGACGGCGAGAAGGGTCAGGGAACTCGGCCTCGACCTCACGGCCGGCGATCTCGCCCTGCTCCGGGCGGGCATCGGGCGCGAGCCCACCGTGACCGAGCTCTTCCTGTTCGACATCATGTGGAGCGAGCACTGCTCCTACAAGAGCAGCAGGGCTGTTCTCAAGAAGCACCTGCCGACCGGCTCCGCGAGAGTTGTGCTCGGGCCCGGCGAGGACGCAGGCGTCGTCAGGCTGGCCGAGAGCGACGGCGTTTCCTATGTGCTCGTCGTCGCCCACGAGAGCCACAACCACCCGTCGCAGATAATCCCCGTCGAGGGGGCGGCGACCGGCATAGGCGGCATAGTCCGCGACGTCTACTGCATGGGCGCGGACGTCATAGGCGTGATGGACGCCCTGAGATTCGGGGATCCGGCGGGTCCGAACGCCGAGCGCGTCAAGGAGATAGCCGACGGCGTGGTCAGGGGGATATGGGAATACGGCAACGCCCTCGGCGTCCCCAATGTCGGCGGCGACGTCTACTTCGACTCGGCCTATGACGACAACTGCCTCGTCAACGTCGTCGCGCTCGGCGTGGCCAAGGAGAGTGAGATTATCCGGAGCCGGGTTCCGCCCGAGGCCGCCGGCGAGCCGTATGTCCTCGTCCTCGTCGGCAAGCCGACCGACAGGAGCGGCCTCGGGGGAGCGACCATGGCGTCCAAGATCCTCGAAGACGAAGTCACCGCCGGCGTGGGCGCGGTTCAGATCCACGACCCTTTTCTCAAGCGGGTGCTGACGGAGTCCAACCGGGCGGTCCTGCGCATGCTGCGTGCGCGTGATATCGCCGTCGGTTTCAAGGACCTGGGCGCCGGCGGGATCGCCTGCGCGACGAGCGAGATGGCCGGCGCCGGGGGCTTCGGGGCGAGGATCGACCTTGACGAGGTGCATGTCGCGGTGGCCGACATCGAGGCCTACGCCATAGCCTGCTCGGAGACCCAGGAGCGGTACTGTCTCGCCGTGCCGGCCCGGGTCGCCGGCGAGGTGCTGCGCATATACAATGAAGACTACGAGCTGCCGCACATATACAGGGGCGCACGGGCGAGCGTGATAGGCGAGGTCGACCCGACCAAGCGTTATGTCATGACCCGCCGCGGCGAGGTCGTCGTCGACGTCGACGTCGATCTCATCAACGAGGGCATATCCTGCGTTCGCAGGGCCGCTCCGCCCGTGGAGCCCGGGT
>JALGWA010000229.1 GCA_025774425.1 bacterium | reverse complement strand
CGACACCATCATCCACACCAACGTCAAGCTGCGCGAGGCGGCGAGCTACGGCATGCCCATCACCGAGTACTCGCGGCGTTCGCGCGGCTACCGCGAGTACCTGAGACTGGCCAACGAGGTTCTCCGCGACGAGGCGCAGGTTATGGTCGAGGAGGCCGTGCAGACTTCCGTCGAGAGGCCCGTCAAGGAGACCTACGGCCCGATGCCGGTCGCGGGCGGGGTTCTCTTCAGGTTGAACGCTCCCGGCGCACGCGAGGTCAGCCTCATCGGAGACTTCAACGGATGGCGCGAACCGCTCGTCATGAACGACGATGACGAGGACGGCGTGTGGATCACGATCGCGCGGCTCGACCCCGGGACCTATGAATACAAGTTCATCGTCGACGGCGACTGGCGGCGGGATCCGGGCAATCCCGAGGATGCAGACGACAGGCACGGCGGGAGGAACTCCGTGGTGGTGGTGAGCTAGGTTGGGCGAGGCGAAGAAGGACAATGCGAGGCCGAGGAGGAAACTCGGGCGCGGCCTTTCGGATGTCTCGCATGTGTTCCTCTCCGGGGCCGAGCCCCGCGGGTCGAAGCCCGAGCCCCCTGAAGACGCGGACCCCTTCGACGAGACGCCTCCAGAGCCCCGCCTGTGGCTGCCCGATGCGACATACATAAGCATCACTTCGGGCGAGGGTGTGAGGGGCAAGACGACCCTCTCGGCCAATCTCGCTTTCTCGCTGAGGTCCAGGGGCTATCGCGTGACTCTGGTCAACGCGGACTCCGATCAGCCCGACGTGCTCGCGCTCACCGGATGCTCCGGAGAGGGCGGCCCGGACGGCCCCCCCGCGGCCGACGAGGCTTTCGGGCGCTTGCCCGTCGCGACCGTTTTCGACGGAGGCCGGAGCCCCGGAGTGTCGGGGCCGGATGTCACCGAATCCCTGGCGGCCGCGGGAAGGGAGTCGAGGTTCGTCATCTGCGACACGTCGCCGCTGGCCGACACCAGCTACGGGGTCTGGCGCGTGGCCGACCTGGTGATCGTGCTGACCGAACCCTGTGTCGAATCCATGCGCTCGTCATACGTGGTTGTAAAGCGCCTTCACGCGGCGGTGCCCGGTACGAGAGTGGGCGTCGTGGTGAACCTCGCGGCCGGCCATGCCGAGGGGGAACAATGCTTCAGGAAGATTTCGGCGGTTTCCAGGGATTTTCTTAAGATAAATCTGAGGAACTATGGTATAATCATGCGCGATCAGGCAGCCGTCGAGGCTGGTGAGAGGAAGGTGCCTTTGCTGGGGGCGTTTCCCGGGTCGAAGGCGTCGGAGTGTGTGGAGTCCATTACGCGGCTCGTGCTCATGGATGAGACCGCGATCGCCAGACGGCGAACGGAGGTGAGACCTGAGGAATGCGCATTGAGAAGAGGAGCATAGACAGCCGCGAAGAGCTCAAGACCCTTACCCTGGAGGCCCTCACCGGCGAGATCGATGATCTGGTCTTCATCGAGGATCTTCCGGCGAGGGAGGAGCCGATGGAGGTCGGCTTTCTCGCGGGCGACAGCACGGGGAGGGTGTTCATCGTGGTGACGGCCGACGGGCCGGGTGACTCGCTGGTCATGCTGTACGCGAAGCATCTCGAGTGGATGAGATCCTCGCTCTCCACGCTGGTGCAGAAGCATCCCAAGTTCGACTGGAGCGGGGAACCGGGCTGCGTGATGCTGGCCCATTCTTTCAGCGGGGCGGCGCTTCTGTTGACCTCGATGCTGGCCGTGACGCCGAAGCGGGCGTACACTCTCAAGTGCCTGGGAATCGGCGCGGAGAAGGGCCTCTACATCGAGGAGATGGACCTGCCGGAGGTCAGGCTGAAGGCCGAGTACGCGAAGCCGGAGGTCAGCCTGCTTTCGGAGACGGTCGACAGGATTCTCAGCGTGGCCGAGAGGCTCTCGGTCACGGCGTCGTTCGGCTACATGAGCAGCTCCCTGGATTGGGTCCCGGTCGCCAACCTCAATCGCAAACGCGGCAAGATCTGGATCGAATCAGGCCCGGGAATCTGGTCGATAAAGCGCGTGGCCGACGAGAAGTCGCTCGAGGCCGTGATAGAGAGAGTCAAGGAGTCCTACGAGGAGGCCCTGAAGAAGAAAGGCGAGCCGCGGGACACGGAAAGCGAGGACCTTTCGGAGGCGGAACGCAAGAGCCTGAGCATGGACTAGGCCCTGCGATGCGGCGGAACCCGGGTTCCCCCCATGCGGCCCCCGCAACGATGCTATGAGGACACTCCGCTGGCTTGACGGCGTGCTGATCGTCGGCGTCTCCTATCTCGCCTCGGCGGTCGTTGTGCTTCCCCTCGCCGCGGTGCTCTCGTTGAGAGACGTGACGGCGGTGTCGATCGTGGTGTTGACGCTCATCGCCTATGTCTGGCTCCGCGCCGCCGCCGGCCGCCCCATGGATTACGTGGGCATGGGCGCGGTCTCGCCCAGGGTGCTCGTGCTCACCGTCCTCGCGAGCCTCGCCGTCATGGTTCCGGCGATGAGCACAGAGGCGATCGTGCTCGAGCGTTTCGGGGCGCCCCCGGAAGTGGTGAACGCGCTCGAGGACCTCATCCGGGCGCGCGATTTCCCGGAGCTCCTCTACGTCATCCTCGTGGCCGCCGTCGGCGCCTCGGCGAGCGAGGAGTTCGTGTTCAGGGGCATATTGCAGAACTCGCTCTCGACCCGCGTGGGAGGCGTGGCCTCCCTTACGATCACCGCGGCCGTCTTCGGCCTGCTTCACACACCTTGGCGCTTCCCGGGCGCCTTCATGCTGGGCCTGTTCCTGGGTTTCCTCTACATGAGGACGGGTTCGCTCGTTCCGGGTCTCGTGTCGCATGCCGTTATCAACACGACCTCGGTTCTCCTGTTCAATATCGCCGAACGCTCGGGGAGCGGCGCCATGCCCGCCTGGATGGAAGAGGACAAGCCGGCCCCGGCATGGCTCGTGATTGTGACGGCCGTTGCTTTCTTCGCGATCGTTGCAGCTCTCCGGAGGGAGACCGCCGGCGGGGCGTATCCGTTGCCGCACGGCGGAGCCGAGGAGTCCGCGAATGACATCGCGTGAGAGGGTGGCCGTAGCTCTCGACAGGGGAACGCCCGACCGCGTTCCCGTCCACGACGGCTACTGGGACGAGGCCGTGGAGAGGTGGGTGGGCGAAGGCATGCCGGAGGAGGCGGCCCGCGACCGCGATTCCATCTGGGACTACTTCGATACCGACATCAGATGCATACCCATTGATCCGTCCTTCATGTTCGAGGAACAGGTGATAGACGAGGACGACAGATACATACTCAAGCGCGTGAAGGACGGCGGCGTCTACAAGTACATCAAGGGTTCGACGGCGACTCCCGGACTCGTCTCCTTTCCCATGAAAGACCGCAGGGATTGGGAGAGACTCAAGGAGCGCCTCCGCCCGTCACCCGAAAGGCTTCCCGCCGACATCGCCGCCCGCTACCGCAGGTACCGGGAGGACGCCCGCTTCGTCGTCATCGTCATGCACAACCCGTACGAGGCCGCCTGGTCCAAGTTCGGCGTCACCAACCTCCTCGAGAGCATGAAGGTCGACCCGGAACTCGTAAGGGAAGTGTTCGCCGCGATCACCGACATGAACCTGGCCATGTGCGAGGAGATCCTGGGCGCCGGCTACGAAGCGGACGGCGGCTGGATCTGGGGGGACATCGCCTACACCAAGGGCATGCTATTCTCCATGGAGATATACAAGGACCTGCTCCAGCCTTTCCAGAAGCGGCTCGCGGGCTTTTTCCGCGCTCGCGGCCTGCCCGT
>JALGWA010000228.1 GCA_025774425.1 bacterium | reverse complement strand
AGGATCGCGAGGGAGATGGGTTTTCCCGAGGCCACCGTGGAGAAGATCGAGGGCGGCGCCCTCCTTCACGACATAGGCAAGATCAGCGTCGATACGGAGATCCTGGCCAAGCCGGGCCCGCTCGACGAGGACGAGATGGAGATGATCAGGGCTCATCCGCGGTGCAGCGCCGAGATCATCTCGCGACTCAGGTTGCTCAGGCAATCGGCGGAGATCGTCGCTCAGCATCACGAGCGCCCGGACGGGCGGGGGTACCCGGAGGGTCTCAAGGGGCACGAGATATCGGTCGGGGCGAAGATACTCAACGTCGCCGACGCCTTCGACGCGATGACCACCGATCGGCCCTACAGAAAGAGGCGCACGCTGGAAGAGGCGGTGGAGGAACTGTCGAAGGGGTCGGGGAGCGAGTTCGATCCCGTCGTGGTCGAGTACCTGATGCGTTTGATAGAGGACAGGAAAGTCGCGTGCGGATGAGCGCCGCGGGCTCATGCGACGCCGGGCACTGGGAGCAATGTTCAGAGCACCGCTGGGGCACTTCCTGAGCAGCATGCTGGGACTGATGAGGACTTTCGGGTTCTGGGACGTGATAGGATAGGATCCCGGAAGGCCGGGATGGAAAGCATTCCAAGGATGAGAAACAGAGGATCGGTGTTCGTGCTCGTGCTCGCCGTCACGGCGGGTCTGGTTCTCGCTTATTCGCTCCCGGCTTTCGGCACGGCCCTCTCCCGGCATCTCTTCGGGCTTCTCATCTGGTTCTCCCTTCTCATGGTCGCCGGGGTGCTCACCTACGTCCCGCTTCAGGGCGGCGGCGGGGTGATAGGCACCGCCGTCGTCAATTTTGCGATCATAATCACCTACGGAGGGGGCGTCGCCGCGTGGGTGGGGGCGGTGGAGATGCTGATCCTCACGAGGCTGTTCTTGAAGTTCGGCTTGTCGCGCTCGGTCTTCAACATCTCGCAGATGGTCATATCCCTCTTTTTCGCCGGAGCGGTCTACCGCCTGGCCGGGGGCGTGCCGCTTCTCGGAGCCGAGTGGACGCTTTCGGCGGCGGTCGGACTGATCCTCCCGGTCGTGCTCTGCCATCTCGCGTACTTCTCCCTGAACACCGGCCTCGTGACGGTGTGGTCGTCCCTCAGCCTGAAGAGGTTCCCGGTTACGGCATGGCGCACCAATTACCTCTGGATGCTGCCCCAGTCGTTCGCCGCCCCCGTGGTCGGCACGACTCTCGCGTATCTCTACTCGAGCTTCTCGACGCTTCTGGTGGTGGTCTTCTTCCTTTGGCTCGTCTATTATGCGCGCAGCTCGAAGGTCAATCTCGAGCTCCTGAACAGCCAGAGGGAGACGGTCGCGGCCCTCGCGGGCACGGTGGACTCCGCGACGCCTTACATGGGTGGAGAGTCGGAGAGGGTCGCGGCCCTCGCCGTCGAGCTGGGCAGGCGCGCGGGCCTGTCGGGCTGGAGGATACAGGCCCTGGAGTACGCCGCGCTGCTCCATGACATAGGCTATCTCTCTCTCGCCAAACGGTCTCTCACCAAGGCGGGCCCGTTGACTCCCGACGAGTGGATGCGGGTCAGGCAGCATGCCGAGGTCGGCGCCGAGATCATCGGCCGGGTGCGCTCGCTCGAGCGCGTCAGCGAGATCGTGCGGGCCCATCACGAGCGGCCCGACGGGAGGGGCTACCCCCGGGGCCTCCGCAGGGGCGAGATACCCCGGGAGGCGGGCATACTCAAGGTGGCCGACGCCTTCGTCGCGATGACCTCCGACAGACCTTACAGATGCGCCATGGAGATAGACCGCGCCGTGGGCAAGATCGTCAAGGGCGCCAATACGAGATTCGACGAAGAGGCCGTGAGATGCTTGGTCGACCTCTACAGGGTTTCGCTCCTGGACCAGTTCGTTTCATATCCGGTGCAGGAGGCGGCCTGATGCCGTCGCCCCACACCGCGAGTAATGTCTACATCGTGTTCGGCCAGGATGAGTTCCTCGTCGAGGAGATGCTGGCGAACCTGCTCGCGAAGCTCCGGGCGGACCTGGGCGGCGGGCCGGTGATAGACAGCGTGGACTGCGAAGAGGGCCAGGTCGACGAGGTTCTCGCCGAGATCGCATCGCCGTCCCTGTTCGCGGCCAACAGGATCACCGTGCTCAGGCATCTCAAGTTCGGGAAGCAGAGGAAACTCGTCGCCGAAATCGAGAAGACGATCTCGGAGGGCCTGGTTCCCGGGCAGGTGCTGATTCTCGTCGCCGGCGAGATCGACAAGCGCCTCAAGCTCATAAAGACCGTGCGTGCGATGGGCGGGCTGATGCAGGTGCCCGGCATGGACGCGGAGGCGAGGGAAAGATGGGTGCTCCGCAAGTTCAGGGAACTCGGCAAGACCGCCGACAGGGATGTCGCCCGGCTTCTCCTCGATCTCAAGGACGACATGCGGACGATAGGCTCCGAAATAGAGAAGGTAGCGACGTACGTGGGTGACGCGGGTGCGGTCACGGTCGCCGACATAGAAGCGGTGGTCGGCAGATCGAGGACCGAGAAAGTGTACGAGCTGACGCGGGCCGTGATAACCCGCGATGCTCCCGCGGCGCTCGGGCTCCTCGCCGAGTTGCTCGACCAGCCGCGGGAGTCGGCGATCGGACTTCTGTACAGGATCTCGAGGGAGATCCGTTGCCTGATCCAGGTGAGGATGTTCCTCGACGGAGTCCGCAGCGGCTGGAGCGAGGACATGCGATTCGGCGCTTTCAAGAGCACGGTGTTGCCGCGCTTCGATGCGTGGCTCCGGGAAGCCGGCATTTCGCGGCGCGACTCCTACATGTGGATGCAGCCCTACGCGGTTCACATGAGATTCAAGGAGGGGTCGGGCTTCGAGGTGGAAGCGCTGGTCCGTTTCCTCGAAGGGCTGCTCGCGGCGAACGTCGACATCGTGAGCACCTCGGTGCATCCGCGGATCATTCTCGAGAGACTGATTTCCACATTGGGGGTCGAGGCGTGCATGCCGGCGGAGAGAAGATAATAGGCAACAGCCGGGTGACGGGCTTCCTCGACAGGCTTGCCCGGTCGGGGAGTGTCGGGCATGCCTACCTGTTCACGGGCCCGGACGGCGTCGGCAAGAAGCAGGCCGCCATCGGTTTCGCCCGCGCCCTCAACTGCACCTGCGCCGGCGGGGCTCGCTGCGAGTCCTGCGCGGGCATGGATACGCTGAGCCACCCCGGGGTTCTTCTGATTGCCGACGCCAACAAACCTCTCTGGTTCCGGCGGGTGAGCCTCAGGGAGAGGCTCGGGCTCACCGGCGATGACTGGCGACGGCGCTACGCCGAGACGGTGGAGGCGCTCGCCGACCTGGGGTACCTCGAGCCGCCTCTCCCGGATGTCGAGGCCGACCGCCCGGTGGACGGCTTCAGCGCGGTGACGGATCACATGTTCGGGAAGGGCAGCGTGCCGTCGAGGGAATGCTACACGCCCGGGTATGTCACCGAGACCGTCAGGAAGGCATTCGATCGCGGCAAGATCACGGAGACCGCCTACAGGCTTCTCCGGCTCCTCTACGAGCACCCTCTGTCCGTCATGCCCTATCGCGGCGCCATACCGATCGCCTACATCACCCAGCGCGGCGGCTGGCAGCACACCAGGCCGATACAGTCCTTCCTCGCCATGCGAAGCCTGATGGGCGGCAGGAAGGTGGTCATAGTCGACGACGCCCACAAGATGACGCCGCAGGCTCAGAACTGCCTGCTCAAGACCCTGGAGGAGCCGCCGGAGGATTCGGTGATCGTGCTCGTGACGGCGGAGCCCGAAAGCCTCTTC
>JALGWA010000227.1 GCA_025774425.1 bacterium | reverse complement strand
CCGCATGAAGTTCATGCTCGTCGGCGACGGCAGCCTGCGCGAGAAGCTCGAGACGCGTGCGCGCGACCTGGTAATCGAGGGCAATGTCCTCTTCCTGGGCAACAGGACGGACATCCCGGAGCTGCTCGCCGCCATGGACCTCTACCTGATAACCTCCGCGAGGGAGGGCCTGCCCATATCGCTGGTCGAGGCCATGCTGGCCGCCCGGCCCATAGTCTCGACGGCGGTCGGCGGCATACCCGAGGTACTCGCCGCCCCCGGAACAGGCGTGCTGGTCGCGGAGGGCGACCGGGCCGCCATCGTCGAGGCCGTGCTGGCCCTCGCGGATGATGCGGACAGGAGGGAGGCGCTGGGGCGCGCCGCCAGGGCCGAGGCCCGCAGGCGATACTCTCCGGCTGTCGTACTCGAGAAGCTGGACCGCCTCTACACGGCGGTGCTCGAGGGCAAGGGCATCGCGGTCGGCGGCGGCGCCGGCGGAGCCGGGCAGGGCGGGTGATGAGGCACTGCGTGCTTGACTTCCCGCAGGTGGAGTGGATAATCATCTGGCGAAGACATGGCCGATCTCAAGCGGGAGTCCCGCGTGTGTCACAACCCGGAATCCGGCCGGCGGCGGGCCCGGATTCCGTCAAGATAGGTCCGGGGCGCGGCGGTCGCGCCTCAATGCGAAAGGAGCTCGAGCGATGGACTTAAGAAGGACTCGATGGCTTGCCTGTATTCCGCTTCTCGCGCTTGCGGCGGTCTCCCTGGGCGGCTGCGGCGGCGAGAGCGTTGAGATCATACCCAGGGAAGTACTCATGGGCAATCCGGAGAAGGCCGCTCCGAGGGTGTCTCCGGACGGAACCATGCTGGCATGGATAGCCCCCGTGGACGACATCCTGAACATCTGGGTCAAGACCATAGGCGAAGACGACGCCAGGCCCGTCACCGACGACACGACGCGGGGCATTTACAGGTATTTCTGGGCGAAGAACAACAAGCACATCATGTACCTGCGGGATCTGGACGGAAACGAGAACTGGCAACTCTTCCGAGCCGACATCGAAAGCGGGGAGAACGAGATCCTGACTCCGTACGAGGGCGTGCAGGTGCAGATAGTGGAATACAGCATGCACCATCCCGACGAGATGCTCATTGCGATGAACAGGGAGGATCCGCGCCTGTTCGACGTATATCATCTCGATCTCAAGACGGGTGACACCGAGAGGGTCGCCAGAAACCCCGGCAATATCGTGGGCTGGCTGGTCGATTTCGATCTCAAGGTGCGGGTGGCCATGGCGGCGACACCGGAGGGCGGCTTCGACCTCCTCGTCCGGGAGAACGAAGCCGACACCTGGCGCAAGCTCCTGACCTGGGGTCCCGACGACGCCCTCTCGAGCGGCCCGGAGACCTTCAGCAGGTCGGGGCGCTACATCTATTGCATCGACTCGCGCGACGCCAATGCGGCCCGGCTCGTCAGTATCGATGCCGAGACCGGAGAGATCGCGGAAGTCCTCGCCGAGGATCCCGTATACGACGTCTCCGGGATCGTGAAGCATCCCGACACATGGAAGATCCAGGCGGTGCTCTTCCGCAGGGAGAGGACCGACTGGGTCGTGCTCGATGACGACATCAAGAAGGACATCGAGATGATAGGCGAGCTCCAGGACGGTGACTTCTTCCTGAGCAGCCGCGATGACGACGACACCGTCTGGATCATAGGCTTCACGGTGGACGACGGGCCGGTCTCCTATTATACATGGGACAGGGGGGCCAAGAGGGGCGATTTCATGTTCTACCACAAGCCCGACCTGGCCGAGTACAAGCTCGCCAAGATGGAGCCCGTGAGCTTCGAATCGCGCGACGGTCTCACCATACACGGCTACTTGACATATCCGCCGGGCAAGCCCCGCAAGAACCTGCCGATGGTGCTCAACGTCCACGGCGGCCCGTGGGCGCGCGACACTTGGGGATACAATCCCGAGGCCCAGTGGCTGGCCAACAGGGGCTACGTGTGCTTCCAGGTCAACTACCGCGGTTCTTCGGGCTACGGCAAGGATTTCCTCAACGCCGGCAACAAGGAGTGGGGAGGGAAGATGCACGACGACCTCATCGACGCCGTCAACTGGGCCGTTGAGCAAGGCATCGCCGATCCTGACAGGATCGCGATCTTCGGCTGGTCCTACGGCGGTTACGCGGCGCTCGTCGGGGCGACCTTCACGCCGGACGTCTTCGCCTGCGCCGTCGCCGGCGTCGGGCCGTCCAACCTGGTCTCTTTCATCGAGACCATTCCACCCTATTGGACCCCGCTTCTCGACGTCTTCTACCGCCGCGTGGGGAATCCGGAGACCGAGAGGGAGTTCCTCGAGTCGAGGTCGCCCCTGTTCAAGGTAGACCAGATCAAGATCCCCATGCTCATAGCCCAGGGAGCCAACGACCCGCGGGTGAACAAAGCCGAGAGCGACCAGATAGTCGAAGCCATGAAGGAGCGGGGAGTCCCCTGCGAATACCTGGTGTTCGAAGACGAGGGCCACGGCTTCCTCAAGGCGGAGAACCGGCTCAAGTTCTACGCCGTCGCTGAGAAGTTCCTGGCGGACAACCTCGGCGGCGTATACGAGCCTCTGCCCGAGGAGACGCAGTAGCAGCAGCCTGATTCACCGATTGCGACGAGGGGCGCGCCGCGGCGCGCCCCTTGTCCTGCCGCAGCGCATGCGCGCCGACTGATGCCGCGTATCGACCAGAAAAGACCAGTTTCCGCAAGATCCTCCAGGCGAAAAGCCTAAAGGGAGCCACCCCGGCGTCCGATTACAGAGGCAGACGGGGAGACCTCGTATCCCCGAGCGAGGAGGATCTGACGTGGAAGAAACCAATGCCAATGTCGCGTATTCGGGCTTCTGGAAGAGGTTCGCTGCGTTTCTCATCGACAGCGTCATCGTCGGACTTGTCATCCTCATCCTCTCGGCCGGGATGGGATTCAGCATGGGCATCGGCGGCGTGGGGGGGACCGGCGCGAGCGTGCTTGGACTCCTCATCGCCCTCGTGGCCCCGTGGCTCTACTGGGCCGGAATGGAGAGCTCCAGGCATCAGGCGACCATCGGTAAGATGGCCCTGGGCATGGCGGTCACCGACCAGTTCAACAACCGCCTCTCCTTCACGAGGGCGAGCGCCCGCTACTTCGGCAAGGGACTGTCGAGCATGACCCTGGCGATCGGCTTCGTCATGGCGGGCTTCACGGAACGCAAACAGGCGCTCCACGACATGCTGGCGGGTTCGCTCGTCGTGGACGCGGAGTAAAGACCAAGATCCCATCCTCCATGAGACGTGGCAGGCAGCGGCCGGTCCCGGGCGGCGCGGTGCGGGGCCTGTGACGACACCCCGGTCTGTCCTTCACAAGACCGGCATATGAACATGACCCCGGGCTCCCGACCATCACCGTGACCTCGTGTCCCTGCGGCCACCCATCGGCCGCCCCTCCGACCCCTGATCCTGCGGCGGGGCCCACGAGGAGCACGGCACACCACCACCCGCACCGACCGCATTAAAAGGGTTGACAAAGTGTAATCACTTATGCCAAAAGACATATGGTAGCCTGTGGCGTTCGCGCAGGAGGGAGGCAGAGCATGCACCCAGACGAGTTCCGGATAATGCCCATAGGACCGGGCAATCTCACCGACAGGCTCGAAGTGTGCTGGAGCCACCTCGACGACTGGCGGAACCATACCCTCGTCCAAGAGAACAGGGAGTGGCTCGAGGAAGTCAACAAGCTCTTCTCGCCCTCGACTTTCATCGCCTACGAGGGCAACAGGCCCGTGGGCATGATCGAGTTC
>JALGWA010000226.1 GCA_025774425.1 bacterium | reverse complement strand
TTGCCGTCCTCTATCCACTTCTTGGCGTTGTCCCATGCCCCGCCGCCGTTGGCCATCATGACGGCGAGCAGGACCCCGGTGACCGTCGCGCCCGCCAGCAGTCCGCCGAGGGCCTCCGGCCCCAGCACTATGCCCACGGCGATCGGAGAGGCCACGGCGAGGACGCCGGGCCCGACCATCTCCCGCAACGCGCCGCGTGTCGCTATGTCGACGCATCTCTCGGGATCGGGCTTGGCCTTCCCCTCCATGAGCCCCGGGATCTCCCGGAACTGCCGCCTCACCTCTTCCACCATGCTGAAGGCCGCCCTTCCGACCGCCCGCATGGTCATGGCCGCGAAGACGAACGGCAGCAAACCGCCGAGAAACAGGCCGATGACCGTCGCCGGCCGCTTGATGTCTATCGACTCGAGGCCGACCTTCTGGGAGTAAGCAGTGAAAAGCGCGAGCGCGGTCAGCGCAGCCGAGCCGATGGCGAATCCCTTGCCCATCGCCGCCGTCGTGTTGCCGAGCGCGTCGAGCTTGTCGGTGATCTTGCGCACGTCCGGGCCGAGTCCGCTCATCTCCGTGATTCCGCCGGCATTGTCCGCGATGGGGCCGTATGCGTCCACGGACATGGTCATGCCGATCGTCGCAAGCATGCCCACGGCGGCCATGCCGATGCCGTAGACACCGGCGAAGAAGTAGGCGAAGTATATGGCGACGACTATCGACAGGACCGGCAGGGCCGTGCTCAGCATGCCTATGGACAGGCCGGCGATTATGTTGGTGGCGACTCCCGTCCTGCTCGCCTCGGCGATCACCTTGATCGGGGGGCCGGACGTGTAGTATTCGGAGAACGCCCCGATCGCCACACCCGCGAGGATGCCGCACAGGACGGCCCATGCGTAACCCGTCCCGATGCCGAGCCTGCCGCCCGCAACGAAGGTGGCGGCGATCAGGAGCCCGACGGCGACGTAGGTGGAGAAGCGCAGCACCTTCTGCGGATCAGCCGACTTGAAGGCCCTCACCGCGAAGGTCCCGACGAAGGAAGCCACCGTGCCGAGGGTGACTATGAGGATGGGAAACACCATCAACCTCGTTCTCGTGACCTCGTCCAGCGCGAGTGTCGCCGCGATGGCGATGCTGGCCACGACCGAGCCGACATAGGACTCGAAGAGGTCGGCGCCCATGCCGGCCGTGTCGCCGACGTTGTCGCCGACATTATCTGCGATCACCGCCGGATTCCGGGGATCGTCCTCGGGTATGCCCGCCTCGACCTTACCGACCAGGTCGGCCCCGACGTCGGCCGACTTGGTGTAGATGCCGCCGCCGACCCTCGCGAAGAGGGCGATGCTGCTGGCCCCCATTGCGAAGCCGCTCAGCACCTGCGGGTCCCGCCCGGAGAGAATGTAGAAGACCGAGATACCGAGCACCCCCAGGCTCGCCACCGACATGCCCATGACGGCCCCGCCGGTGAAGGCCACGGTCAGGGCCGCGCTCTGGCTCTTGGTCGCGGCGTACGAGGTTCTCACGTTCGCCTTGGTGGCGGCCCTCAGCCCGAAGTAGCCGGCGAGCATCGACGAGAAGGCCCCGGCGAGGAACGCCGTGCCCGTCCGATGGCCGACGGCCAGCGTCAGCACGACGAACAACACCGCGATGAACACGCCTATCGTCGCGTACTCCCTCTTCAGGAAGGCCATCGCCCCCCTGTGAATCATCGCGGCGATCTCGCGCATCCGGTCGGTGCCGGCCGGCCTCTTCCCCACCCACACGTAGAGAAGAGCCGCGTACACGATTCCCGCGATGCCAACGACTATCCCCAGCCGGGCAACATCCATGACGAACCTCCGCGGTCTTGTGCCTCGTTGAAACGCTCCGGAGCACGTCCGGAGCATCTGAATCTACCGGGAAAGGCGGGCGGGGTCAAGCGGATTAGTCGGACACGCCGATCACCCAGTCCCGCCCGATGGGCAGGCGTCTCACTCTCCTGCCGAGGGCGTTCGAGACCGCGTTGGCGACGGCGGCGGCCGCCGGAATCGTCGCGGGTTCGCCCAGCCCCTTGACCCCGAACGGCCCGTCCGAAGACAGGCTCTCGACGAACTCGACGGTCATCCCGTCGCATACGTCGAGCGAAGTCGGCAGAAGGTAGGTGGAGAACTCCCTGGAGGCGACGGCACCTCCGTCCATGATAAAGTTCTCGGTGAGCGCCAGCCCTATTCCCTGGGCTATCCCTCCGTGCACCTGGGCAGAAGCCAGCGTCCGGTTCACTATGCGGCCGCTGTCATGCACCGCGTGGAACGCCGCGACGCCGACCGCGCCCGTCTCTATGTCCACCTCCACGACGGCCGCCTGGGTGGCGAACGAGTAAACATGGTAGGCCCTTCCCTGTCCCGTCCCGGGGTCGACGGAACACTCGGGAACGGCGTACCAGCCCATGTCGCCGAGGTCCACCCGCCGGGCGAAGCATTCCCTGACGACGTCGTCGAAGGCGACGGAATCGCCCGACGCCTCGCTCACGAACACGCCGTCGGAGGGCCTGAAAACCGACACGTCTCCCAGCATCGCCGACGCCGTCGCGGCCATCCTCGCCAGGATCTTCCGGCACGCGTCGATCACGGCGTTGCCGCTTATCACGGTCGCCCGCGACGCGACCGTGGGACCGGAGTCCGGAACGACGTGGGTGTCCACCGGGTGCACCGTGACCCGCGCCGTCGGCACTCCGAGCACCTCCGCGGCGATCTGACCGACGACGGTGAGCACCCCCTGACCCATCTCCGTCAGGCCGATGAACACGCTGACCGACCCGTCCTTCAGTATCTCCACCTTCGCCCCGCCCCGGTCGATCGCCCGGCCGATCGCTCCAAGGCTGACGCCGTAGAACGTGCACGCGACGCCGACGCCCCGGACCAGCCGGCCGTCGCCTTCCACCGCGGCCCCGCCTTCCACCGCCGCTGACACGAAGGACGCGACCGACTTCAACGTCTCCTCGAGGCCGACGCTCTCCTCCAGCCTCTGACCCGTCGCCGTTTCCGAGCCGACCCTGAGGGCGTTCCGCAGACGGAACTCCACCGGGTCGAGGCCCACGGCCTGCGCGGCCTCGTCCATGATGGACTCACAACCGTAACAGACCTGTGGCTGGCCGAACCCCCTCATCGCCCCGCTGGGCGGCGTGTTGGTGTAATAGCCCCTGGTCCGCACCCTGACGTTGGGTATCTCGTAGGGACCGGCGGCGTGCACCGTCGCCCGGTAGAGGACTATGGGCGAGAGCGTGGTGTAGGCGCCCACACCGGCGGCTATGTCGACATCGACGAAGGTCAGCCTGCCTTCCCCCGTGCAGCCCACGCGGTAGCGCATCCGCATGGGGTGGCGCTTGGACGACGAGATGATATCGTCCTCCCTCGACAGCACGAGGCGTACCGCCCGGCCCGACTTGACGGCCAGCACGGCCGCGCGGGCGGCGATCTCCGACGGCACGTCCTCCTTCCCGCCGAAGCCGCCGCCGACGGGGAGTTGGACGACGCGGACCCTGGCGAGCTCGAGACCCAGGCAACGCGCGACGGCCTCTCTGACATAGAAAGGACACTGCCCCGTCACCAGTATCTCGATGGACCCGTCGGCGCATGGAACCGCCAGCACACCCTGAGTCTCCAGGTAGGCATGCTCCTGCATCGGGGAGTAAAAGGTATCCTCGACGACGACCGCGCTCGCCCGCTCGCCCGCGTCGACGTCGCCCTTGGTGAGCACCCGTTCGACGGCGAGGTTGCCGCTCTCGTGAATCGCGGGCGCATCCGCCCTCATGGCCGAGTCCAGGTCCGGCACGACGGGAA
>JALGWA010000225.1 GCA_025774425.1 bacterium | reverse complement strand
CCGAAATCGCGATGCATGAGGCGGCCATCGAGATGGAGAAGTCGCTCGGTATTCCGGACGTGGGCGTGGGCGTGGGCGTGAGGCGCGAGTTGCAGTTCGACCTGGATAGTTACATCATCGCCCTGGGTTTCGCAGTCCCCGTGTTCGACCGCAACCAGGGCGGCGTCCGCGAGGCGGAGTACAACCTGGCCCGCGCCGCGGAAGAACGGAGGGCGGCCGAGATCAAGGTCTCCGCGGAACTCGCCGAAGCATACCGGTCGCTCGTCACCGCCTATGAGGAGGCGACGTCCCTCGCGACCACGGTGTTGCCCGGTGCGCGGAGCGCCTTCGAGGCGACGAGCGAGGGTTACCGCCAGGGCAAGTTCGCATATCTCGAAGTGCTCGACTCCCAGCGGACGCTCTTCGACGTGAGAGCCCAGTACCTCGACGCCCTCGAGGCGTATCACCAGTCGGTCACCGACCTGGAGCGCATCATGGGAAGCCGACTCAACGGTGGGCACATGGAAAACAATGGAGGAAACAGATGAGATTGAGAAGGATCGCCGCACCGGCGGCAATCATCGTCTTGGCCGCCGCCTTTGCACTCGTCCTCGGGTGGCGGGGCGGCCGCGGAGGGGCCGAAGCCACGGCCGGCCCCGAGAATGTCGCATGCGATGACGACGGTCGTCATGACGACGACGGTCACGATCACGCCGAAGACGGGCCCGGGCACCGCGACGAGGGCTCCGACGTCGACGACCACGCGGACCACGACCGTGAGGGGGGAGGGGTGCTTGTTCGCTTGAGCGAGAGGGAAGTCGTGGAATGCGGCGTCGAGACGGCGGTCGCGGGCCCGGGTCGACTCAAGCGTGAGATCGTGATCCCCGGGGAGGTCCGCATCAACGGAGACCGCATGGCGCACCTCGTACCGCGGGTGGCGGGCATCGTGATAGAGGTCCGCAAGACGCTGGGTGACACGGTGGAGGCGGGGGAGGTGCTGGCCGTCGTCGAGAGCAACGACCTCGCCGACGCCATGGTGGACTTCCTCGCGGCGCGCGAGCGGCTGGCCCTGGCCGAGTCCAACTTCGAGCGCGAGAAGAACCTCTGGGAGAAGGAGATTACGTCCGAACAGGAGTACCTCGACGCCAGGAGCGGGCTCATGGAAGCGAGGATCGAGTTTCGCTCGTCCGAGCAGAAGCTCCACGCGCTCGGTCTCACCGAAGACCAGGTCGCCGATCTCACCGGCGACGGTGACGATGAGTTCACGCGTTACGAAATGCGGGCCCCTTTCGCGGGGACCGTGATCGGGAAGCACGTCACCCTCGGCGAGAAGGTGGAGGGCGACTCGGACATGTTCGTCGTCGCCGACCTCAGCACCGTATGGGTCGACCTCAGCATTACGCAGAAGGATCTGCCGTTTGTGCGGGAGGGGGTCGAAGTGACCGTCTCGGCGGGGTACGGCGTGCCCGACGCGGTGGGGGCGGTCGATTATGTCTCGCCGTTGATCGGAGAGGCGACGCGGACGGCTACGGCGCGCGTGGTGCTCCCCAATCCCGACGGTCTGTGGCGGCCGGGTCTGTTCGTGTCGGCGACGCTCGCGGTCGACGACGCCGAAGTCCCCGTGATGATACCGAGGACGGCCGCGCAACATCTGGACGGCGAGTGGGTCGTGTTCGTGGAGGCGGCGGGCGGCTACGAGCCCGTTCCCGTCACGCTCGGCCGCGGGAATGAAGACAGCGTCGAAGTCATCGCGGGCCTCCCGTCCGGCCGGCGCTACGTCGCGGCCGGGGCCTTCGAGTGCAAAGCGAAGGTCGTGACCAGCGGCCTGGATTCCCACGCCGGACACGGCCACTAGGGGAAGGGGGCGGGCATGACCGAAGACCTGATGCGCGGACTGCTCAAGGCCCGGGGGTTGGTGCTGGTCGCGGTGATCGCGGTCATCGCGTTCGGCGTATACTCGTACACGAGAATGCCGGTGGACGCCTTCCCCGACATCTCGCCCGTCATGGTGCCGGTGTTCGCGGAGGCGCACGGCATGGCGCCCGAGGAAGTCGAGCGCCTGATAACATACCCCGTGGAGTCGGCGATGAACGGGCTGCCCGGGGTCACGCAGGTCAAGTCGACGTCGGCCTTCGGCATGGCCGTCGTGTACATTTACTTCGAAGACGACGTCGACATCTACTTCGCCAGGCAACTCGTCGCCGAGCGGCTCGCAAGCGCCATGGCGGAGCTGCCGGAGATGCACGAGCCGCCCGCCCTGGGGCCCATATCCACGGGCCTGGGACAGATCTTCATCTACTACCTGACCATGGACGAGTCCGTGGACACCGGCGGAAAGGAGCCGAGCACATATCTCAGGGAAATCAACGACTGGGTCGTCAAGTTCCAGCTTCGGACCGTGCCCGGCGTTACGGACATCCTGTCGATCGGCGGCCACGTGCTGCAGTACCAGATCCGGATCAACCCGTACGCCCTCCACAAGTACGACCTGGCCCTGGGGGACGTCGTGGACGCCGTCCGGGCGAACAACCGTAACGCGGGCGGGCAGTTCCTCGTGCTCGGGTCGGAGGAATACCTCGTGAGGGGCGTCGGTCTTCTCGAGTCGCTCGAAGACATACGCGGGATTCCGCTCAAGGTGGACGGCGGTGTCCCCGTGCGGATCGGGGATGTCGCGGCGGTGGAGTACGGCAACGAGATCCGTAGGGGCGTGGTGACGCGCAACGGCGAGACCGAAGTGGTCTCGGGCATAGTCCTCAAGCTCTACGGCGAGAACACGTCGCGCGTGATCGACCGCCTCTACGCCAAGGTCGAGGAAGTGAAGGCGTCGCTTCCGCCCGGCGTCGACCTCGTGCCCTATTACGAGCAGGCGGAGCTCGTCGAGAAGGCCACGGGTACGGTGAAGCGCGCGCTCCTGGTCGGCTCGGTCCTCGTATTTATGACGCTGGTCGCCTTCCTGGGAACCTTCAGGACGGCCGCGATCGTCGCTCTTTCGCTGCCGCTGTGCACCTTGATCGCGGTGATCGGGATGAGCAGGTTCGGAATCTCCGCCAATCTCATGTCGCTGGGCGGCATCGCCATCGCCATAGGCATGCTCGGCGACGGCGCGATCGTCACGGTCGAGAACATCTACCGCCATCTCAACCGCGAGGACCGCGGGCCCGCCGACGAGAGGCATGTCATCGCCCGGGCGGCGGCGGAGGTCAGCCGGCCGGTCGTGCTGTCCATCATCATCATCGTGGTCGTGTTCCTGCCGATATTCACGCTCGAGGGCGTCGAAGGCAAGATGTTCTCCCCGATGGCGTTCACCATATCGCTGGCCCTGTTGGGGTCGGTCGTGACCGCCCTCGTCGTATCTCCCGTGCTCTCGTCCTACCTGCTCAGGGAGGGGAAGCACGCGGAGTTCCGGTTCCTCCGCAGGATCAAGAAGGCCTATCGTCCGAGGCTGCTCTGGGCCTTGAAGCATCGACGCATCGTGATCGCCATGGCCCTCGGCGCGTTCCTTGTGAGCACCGCGGCGCTCTCCACCGTCGGGACGGAGTTCATTCCGGCCCTGGAGGAGGGCTCCATACTGATAGGTGTGACGATGGCGCCCTCGATTTCCCTCGAGAAGGCCGCCGAGACCGTCATGCGCCTGGAGCGGCGGATAACGGGTTTCGGCGAGGTCGAAGAGACGATCTCCCGCATCGGGCGGCCCGAGGCGGGAAGCCATCCCCACCCGGTGAACTACGCCGAGATCCATGTCACGCTCAAGCCGGCCGGCGAGTGGCCGGACCACCGCAGCAAGCGGGAACTCATCGCGGCCATGGACGAGGAGCTGTCGTCCTACCCCGGCGTC
>JALGWA010000224.1 GCA_025774425.1 bacterium | reverse complement strand
GCGCTCCTTCTCCTCAGGTGCATTGTCAATGCTCTCAAACGTCCGCACGTCCGCCAGACCACGCTTGCTCAAACACAGCGTTATCGCACTCGTCAGCGTCGTCTTGCCATGGTCAATATGACCAATCGTGCCCACGTTCAAGTGGGGCTTCGTGCGATCAAACTTCTCCTTTGCCATCTGCTGTCCCCTCCTGCGAACCTCTAACGTTTTCCAATGGAGCCCACGATCGGACTCGAACCGATGACCTTTTGCTTACCATGCAAATGCTCTACCTACTGAGCTACGCGGGCATCAACCTGCGGACGCCGACCGCCCCCCGGCCGGCCGTCCGGCGATCTTCCTGGAGCGGGAAACGGGACTCGAACCCGCGACCCTCAGCTTGGAAGGCTGATGCTCTACCAACTGAGCTATTCCCGCAAGGTGCTGCCTGATCCAGAGGCGATGGTGGGGAGGGGAGGATTCGAACCTCCGAAGGCATCGCCGACAGATTTACAGTCTGTTCCCTTTGACCACTCGGGAACCTCCCCGACCGTGTTTCTATATTCAGTTGTCTTCGAACACCACGTTCCGGCTCTTTTCCTTTCGCTGGAGCTGGCGAAGGGATTTGAACCCCCAACCTCCTCATTACAAGTGAGATGCTCTACCGTTGAGCTACGCCAGCAGCCCGATGTAAACGCAAAATATGTAAACGCCCCCATGCACCCCATCCTGTCAGCAAAAACGCGAAAATCCCCCGCTGGCCCGCGCACCTGCCTTGTTGCGCCGGCTTGGATAGGGCGTACTCAATCGTCTGTTGTATGCGACCGAAAATCTATATCTTCCGCGGGAACTTGTCAAGGGTTTTTTGCGGAAAAATGCTTGGCCCCAAACAAGATGCCATCTTCACTTAAAGCACCCGGTCAGGTCCCGGATCCCCAAGTCCGCTTCGACGCGCCCCTCACCTCCGGACTATCGTCCCCTCCGGCCTATCCTCGAGGAAATAGCCCCGCGCCGCCAGACGGTTGCGGATCTCGTCGGCCGCGGCCCAGTCCTTGGCCGCTCTCGCCTCGTCGCGCTTCTCCACGAGCGCCCCCACATCCGCCGGCAGGTCCGCCCGCGCGATGATCTCGCCGCCCAGGCCCCGGAAGATGCCGAGAACGTCACCGAGCAGCTTTATCTTGTCGAGTCCCATCGACAGCACCACCTTCTTGCCGGGGGAGTCTCCGGCGCCGAGGAAGGCGTTGATATCCTTGGCCATCTCGAACACGCACCCGATGGCGCCCGCCGTATTGAAGTCGTCGTCCATGGTCTCGATGAAGTCGCGCTCTTTCTCCAGTATGCGCTCCCAGACCCCGCGCTCCCCCTCGGAAAGATCTCCGGCCGAGCCGGCCGGTCTCTCGTCGCCGAGATAGGACTCCACCGCCCTGAAGGTGTTCCGCATCCTGCCCACGGCCGCCCTCGCCTCCCTGAGGCGCTCCCGGCTGAACTCCATGGGGCTCCGGTAATGCGTCGAGATGAGGTAGAACCTTATCACATCCGGCTCGAACTCCTTGGCGATGTCCTCGATCGCGAAGAAGTGCCCCGTCGACTTGGACATCTTCTCGCCGGCGAGGGTCAACAGGCCGTTGTGCAGCCAGAAGTTGACGTATTTCCGTCCCGTCGCCCCCTCCGACTGGGCGACCTCGTTCTCGTGATGGGGGAAGATGAGGTCGCTACCGCCCCCGTGCATGTCGAAGGTCTCGCCCAGGTACTTCATGGACATCGCCGAGCACTCTATGTGCCAGCCCGGCCGCCCCATGCCCCACGGGCTCTCCCATTGCGGCTCACCCGGCTTCGCCGCCTTCCACAGCGCGAAATCCACAGGGCTCCGCTTGTGCTCGCCGACCTCGACGCGGGCGCCCGCCCGGAGGTCCTCTATCTTCTTCTTGGAGAGCCGTCCGTAGCCCGGAAAGGCCGCCACCTCGAAATAGACGTCACCGCCCGCCTCATACGCCAACCCCTTGGATATCAACCTCTTGACGAGGTCAATGATGTCATGCATGTGCTCGGTGGCCCTGGGGTGGAAGGTCGCCTCCTTGATATTGAGCATCTCGGCGTACTTGAAGTACTCGGCCGTGTAACGCTCCGCGATCTCCCTGTAGTCCACTCCCTCGTCGGCCGCACGCGCGATTATCTTGTCGTCCACGTCCGTGAAGTTCTGGACATAGGTGACCTCGTAGCCCCGGTACTCCAGGTAGCGCCGTATCGTATCGCCGCATACGAATGCGTACATATGCCCGATATGCGGCTTGTCCTGCACGGTCATGCCGCACATGTACATTCCGACCCTGCCGTCCGCCACCGGTTTGAAGTCTTTCTTCTTCGCATCGAAAGTGTCGTAGACTCTCATGCCCACCTTTACTCTCCAGTCCTGCCGCCGTATTTCCTGACCAGCCCGCCCATCTCCGCCAGGCGCTCCGGGTCGAGTTCGGCCCCGGCCACCCCGCCCTTCCTCATGTAGGTCCCTACGATGACCCCGTCCGAGACCCCGAGCAGTTCCTCCAGGTTCTCCGGCGTGGCGCCGCTCCCCACGAGCACGGGCACCCGCCGGACAGCTCCCGCGAGCGCCTCCCGCGCCTCCATGACCTCGGCGACCTCGGGCGGCCGCCCAGTCCTCCCGCCCGTCACGATTACGCAGTCGGCCAGGCCGCGTTCGGCGGCGTCCAGGGCCTCTTCCTCCACAGTCGCAGCACCCAGCGGCCTGGCGTGCTTGACCATCACATCCGCCAGCAGGAGGCAGCCGGGCGCCAGGACGTCCCTCAGCCTCACGACCTCGGCCGGCCTGCCCTCGACGATCCCATCGCTGGTCACCATCGCCCCGACGAGTACGTTCACGCGCACGAAGGCAGCCCCGCAGACGCCTGCGACGGCCAGCGCCGCCCTGGCGTCGTTCCGGAGCACGTTGACGCCCACGGGCAGGCCGACGGCCGCCCGCACGCCCTCGACCGCCAGGGCCATGGCCGCAACCGTTTCCGGCCCCACCTCGCCGGAGTGGAAGGGGACATCGCCGTAGTTCTCTACGATGAGGCCGCCGAAGCCCGCCTTCTCCATGGCGGCGCCTTCCCGGGCGGCCCGCCCGATCACGCCTTCCATGTCGCCGCCGTAGCCGGGACTTCCCGGCAACGGCGCCAGGTGAATGACGCCGATGGCGACCTTGCCAGGGCCGAAGACCTTGTCAAACCCTTGAGTTCTCATCGATTAGAGCGATGCCACCTTGCGGGCGTCCAGCACCTTGGCGACCTCGGTCATCAGGTTCACCGCGTTGTCGAAATCGCGCCTGTGCAGCACGCCGATGTGACTGTGAATATACCGCGTGGCCACCCCGACCACCAGAGACGGCACCCCGGCCTTGTTCATGTGAATCCTGCCGCTGTCCGTCCCGCCCCGCTCGAGCGAGGCGAAGTGATAGGGGATCTTCTTCTTCTTGGCGACCTCGACCGCCAGGTCGACGAGGTTGCGGTTGGGGATCATGCTGCCGTCATAAACGATGATGGCGACCCCGTTGCCGAGCGCCTGGGCCTCTTCCGTGCCGTAGCCGGGCGTGTCATGCGCGATGGAGACCTCGACGGCGAAACCCACGTCCGGGTCGACGACGGACGCGCTGGTCGTCGCCCCCCGCAGACCGACCTCCTCCTGCACAGTACCAACGCCGAAGACGGTGTTGGGGTGCCGCGCCTTGGCCAGACGCTTGATCGTCTGCATGAAAATGGCGCAGCCGACCCTGTCGTCCCAGGCCTTGGCCATGTAGAGATGAGGATTGCTCATGACGGCGAACGGCCCCCACGGCACGATGGCGTCGCCCG
>JALGWA010000223.1 GCA_025774425.1 bacterium | reverse complement strand
AGGGTGACATCGCGCTCCTGTATATGGCGCCTGTCCTCCCTCAGGTGCACGACGATGCCGTCGGCGCCGGCCTGCTCGCACAGCACGGCGGCCTCGACCGGGTCGGGCATGCTTATGCCGCGGGCCTGCCTCAATGTCGCGACATGGTCGACATTCACTGCCAGCCTAGCCATTCGATCCTACCTCCCGCTACCTTATCCGCTTCTCGAGCTTGACCTCGCAGACGAGGCTGTCGCCGCTCGCCAAGCCCAGGGTCACGAATTGCCGGCGCCTCCGCCCGTCGTAGGACTCTATACCATACAGCACGCGGCCTCCAGCCCTTTCTACGGCGCGGGTCACCTCGAGATTGGCCCTCGGCAGCGACTGCCCGCGGCCGAGCTTGACATGGTCGGACCGGATGCGGCCGTCCCCCGAGTCCATGCTGGAGGTCTCGACGCTCGAAGGCTGGATCCTGACGTAGGCGCTCTCGACGGCCGCCGCTACCGCCGCGGCGCCGGGAGTCGGAGGCGCCGCCAAGCGTCCCGGCAAGCCACGCGAGAGGTACACGAGGGCCGCCAGCGCCAGGCGCACGACGATGGCGGCCGCCGGTTTGCTTATCCCAATCCTTGGACTACTCCCCTCCGGCAGTGAGCATGCCTTCCTTCTTGACTTCCTCGATCTCCTTGAAGACCCAGAGGTTCTCGTCGTAGGGGTCCACGACTATCTCCACGTACAGCCAGCTGCCTTCCACGATGTGCGTCAGGGGCTCCTCGGCATTGGGCTTCTCCTCCGTGACCTTGATCAAGGGATCAAGGCGATAGCCCAGGCCGTCCTCCGTCGGCCAGGGCCCCCCCGCAACCTCCAGATGCATCTCGATCTTGGTGACCGTCTGGGCGTCGAACATATGGGCGGTTCCCGCCACGTCCTCGGTCTTCCCCCACCAGGGCTCGTCCGGCGGCAGGCCGACGCTGTCGGCATCCGCCGGCAGGAAGGTGAACTGGTACTCGTCGTGAAGCGACTCGGCGTACTTGTCGATGTCCCGCCTCTCGTAGGCGTCGGCGAAGAAGTTCATGAGGTTCTCCGGGGTCGTCCGGTCCAGGTCGGGCTCCGGCGCCGTACCGCCGTCGCTGCTCACCGAGCAGCCCCCCCCGTAACCCGCAAGAAAGATCAAGAGAACCACCGTCACCCATCTCCTCATGCCGCTAACCTCCTCTACATTCTTGCTCTCGTCTCGCCTTTGAGTCTGCCCCAAGTGGCCGTCTGGGCATCCTTGACGTAGTCGACCCATCTCTCTATGTACCAATAGCCGTCCGCCAGCTTCCTGAAGAAGAAGCGGGTGGTACCGCTGTATCCGACGGAGGCCTCGCTGATGATCACGAGGCTGTAGTCCCTCTGTAATACATAAGTGGTATCGGTGAAGTCCACAATGACCTCTGTCTCCTCGAACAGCTTCAGGTTGGCGTACCTGCACCGCACCGGGTCGAGTATGTACTCCATGACCGCCGTTTCGACGCCGTAGTCCCAGTTCGCGTATGCGCCGGGGAAGTTCTTCTCCACCTCCGCCGAATCCGCCGGGTCCGGCTTGAAGACGAAGCCCTCCGTGAAGAGCTCCTCGTAGAAGACCGGGTTTTGGTTGTTGACCGCCAGTTCCATGTTGTAGATGACGTCATAGACCGTCAGCGGGGGCACCGGCGCGTTCCCCACGGTCGTCGGCGGCACGGCGTCCCTCGTCTGGAAGCAAGACGAGCACGCCGCCGCGAGCCCCGCGCAGGCCGCCGCGACGAGGGCCGTCCGGGCCGCTCTAGAATATATGTTTCGCCCTGATCTCCGCATTCCAGTAGCTCCTGAAAGCCTCGTTGACGCGGTCGCCCTCCTTCCTGTTGTGCTCGATCCTGAAGGCGAACTCCGAGGCATCGCTGAGCTTGTAACTGAAGCCCAACCTACCACTTATGTCGGTATTCCGTACTACGTAGTCCAGCTCTTTCAGGCCGTTCTCGTACGTCCAGCGGGTGTCGTTGAAGAAGCCCTGCCGGATCGTGACGTTGACGTACCTGCCGATCCTGTAAGTCAGGGCGATGCTGAGAAGATGGGACTCGCTCGCCGCCGCCCTGCCGTACAGCCGCTCGCCGCCCTCTCTCCTGTAACTGCCCTGGTCCTGGTACTTGTAGTTGTGCCGGACGTTGATGCCGAGGTCGCGGACGATCTTGACGTCCACCGTGGTGTTGATGTTCGAGTTCCTGACCAGCGTGCTCCGAGGCTCGTCGTAATGGTAATCCGTGAAGACCGAACTGATCTCGTACCTCTGGTTGAGAGCGACCCGCTTCCACGTCTTTATGTCGTACGACCCGGTCAGCCTGTACCTGTCCGTATCCTTGTTGTTGCCCGATTGCCTCGATTGCGTATAGACGGAGGTCTCATCGGACAGTTCCGCGCCGAGGCTGAGCGTGATGCGCGGGCGCAGCTTGTATGCGAAATCCAGCCTGTAGCGGTTGGTGAGGAGATCCCTGTCCTTGGGATTGACCTTCTTGTCGTCGTACGCTATTACGGTGAGGTCCGACAGGGCGCTGAAACTGATGTCCGCCTTGGGGCCCAGCTTCTGGGAGTACTTCATGCTCGCCGATTTCTTGATGTTGTTCCCGGTGTCTGGAGTTACGTAGACCGAGCGGATCACCTCCCAGCTTCCGCCGAGGCTCAGAGTGGATCCCGCCCACGGGATTATCTTCATGCTTCCCTTCATCTTGGCGTTGTTGATGTCGCTGTTCCTGTCATGCCTCACGGCGAAGCGGCTCTTCGCCCGGCTCAGGTTGACCGACGCGTCCCAGGTGAAGCGGTCCGACAGCCTGTAGGTCGAGGTCATCGACACGGCTCTCCGCTTCCTCAGCTCCGTCTCCTGCTCGTCGGCGATCTGGTCCGGCCGCTGTTTCTGCTCGTCGTTCGCCCGGATGTTCGCCGCGACGCGCATGCCGGGGAACATGTCGAAGCCGACATTGAAGGTGAGGTTCTGCGAGAAAGTCTTGTCCTCGGTCTCCAGCGAAACGGCTCCGGTGCTGTCCGCGACCTGCGAGGTGAGAAAGATGTGCTTGCCCGTGTAGCCCGCCGAAGCCTGGAAGTTCGACCCGGGCGGATTGTACGTCATGGACACGCCTATGTCGCCCTGGTTGCCCGAGTTGGTCAGGTTGGTGTAGGAGTTCTGGGTCGCGCCGCCCCCGATATGAACGTTGACACCCATGCCCCCGATGAACTCCTTCGCGAGGTCCGTCGCGACCGTGAAGCTGCCGCGCTTCTTGCGGTCATCCGGCGCCCCGCCGGACAGGTCGTACCAGTTCGCCAGGACGCTCGAGTTGTAGTTGATCGAGAAGCTCAGGTCGTCATTGAGGTCGTACGAGAGGGAGGCCGTCGTGCCGTCGTTCGCGTCCGCACGCTTCAGCGTGCTGTTCGAACGGCTGTGAAGAGAGGCATTGAGTCGCACGTTGAACCTCTTCCCGAACGGCTGGGCGAGGACGATCCTCGCATCCCAGTTGGTCACATCCTTCTCCCTGCTGAGCTTGAACTCCACGGAGGGATGTGTGGCCTCGTACCAGCGGTCGTGGGAAACGACCAACGAGTCCGGAAGGCCGCCGCCTTCTTCCTGGGCCGCGCACCTGGAGAATATTCCCGCCCCGATGAGCACCAACAGGAATTGGAACGCGACGAGCCGCGCCATCACCCCACCACATCCTTCACCGCGCTGGCAAGGCGGGCGAATTCTTCAATGGAGAGCTCTTCCGGTCTTCTATTGGATCCCACGCCCGACATGCGACTAACGGCTTCTATCGCTTCCGGCGTCAGCCCTGGTATCTGCCTGA
>JALGWA010000222.1 GCA_025774425.1 bacterium | reverse complement strand
ACTCACCCTTAATCTGCCGGGCGACGAGCTCGCTGTCAAGCCTCAGTTCGACCTCGGACGCACCCAGCTCACGGGCTTTCTCCAGGGCGAGAATCGCGCCCTCGTACTCGGCCGCGTTGTTGGTCGCCCTCCCTATGTAGCGGCTCTCCTCGAGAAGCTCGGTCCCGTCTTCGGCCGTGATGACGACCCCGCAACCCGCGTCGCCTGGGTTGCCTATGGAAGCCCCGTCCGAGTGGGCGATGACCCTCAGGCCGGCGCCCGAGGATCCCGGCGGGGCGAGGCGCCCGGACAGATCGAGCAGGGAGTCAGCGAGATCCTTCCTCGAGGCGAACCCGGCCTCGGCCCATACGTCGTCGATAGGCCGCCCGGAAGCCAGCAGCCTGACGGCGCGAGAGACGTCTCCACCCGCACGGGACACCCTATTCATCCCTCCACACTATTATCCGGCCGCAGCCCTCGCACGTGATTATCCTCTCCATCTTCTTGAGCTCCTGGGTCTCCTGAGGGGGGATGCGCCGGAAGCACCCGCCGCACGCGCCGTTCCGCACGACGGCCACCGCCATGCCGGCTTTCTTCTCCCTTATCCTGTCATACCTCGCAAGCAGAGCCCTGTCTATGTCGACGATGAGCTTCTCCCTCTCACTCCGCTTGGCGGCGAGCTGCTCCGCCAGCTGCCTGTCCCGCGCCTCGAGCTCGGCGATACTCTTGCCCGCCTCCACCCTGTACTCACCCAGACTCTTCTCCTCCGCGGCCGCCGCGGCGGCTATCCTCTCGGTGTTCTCGAGAAGCTCCAGAATCTTGTCTTCAATCTTGGAACTCTTCTCCTTGAGCGCGTCGATCTCATGCTGCAGCGACTCGTATTCACGGTTGGTCTTCACCTGGTAGAGCTGGCTCTGAAACCTGCTTATCTGCTCCCCTATCTGCTTGAGGTCGATCTCCTCCTCATCCCGAAGCTTGGCGACATCCAGCGATTCCTCCTTTATCTTCTGAATCGCCTCCTCCATCTCCTTGACCTTCCCGCCTATCTCCTCCTTGTCCACGGGGATCTTGGCCTTTTCCTTCTCGAGCGCGTCGATCTCGTCGTCGAGCTTCTGAAGCCTGAAGAGGATATCCAACGTCTCTTTCATCGGCGAACTCCTTCTCCTCCCACTCTCGTAGGCAGGTAGGTCCTGAGCCCCCACCCCTCTCTCTTTGATGTCTCTCTCACCAGGTGGACGAGCTCCCTGGCGCCGGCCAGCAGGAAGCAGTATCTGGGGAACTCGAGTACGGCGACGTCCGAAGCGCGGGCCATCACCCTGGCGAGCCCCTTCGAGTCCGGCCCGACGTACAGCCCGACGGCGCTCACGGACGCCTCATGCAGCCCGTCGGCGGGCTCGCCGTCCCAGATGAGCACGCTCTCCGCCGCCTCTCTGCCGAGGCTGAGCACCGGCTGCGACCTTAAGACCGACGCCGCTCTTCTGGACGCAGCCTGCGGCGTCAGCGCCCCGCCGAGGTCGCCCATCCTGCCCTCGCCGAACTCCGTTCCGGACATGGTCTCGTAAGTCTCGATCACGGGCTCCTCATACGGGTGGGCCTTCCTGAGGGCCGAAATCACCCTGCCGAGCTTCTCCTGGGGAACCTTGACCTCGAGTCTTTGCTCATCGAGCTCCTCGAGCTTGCCGGCCTCGCCGACGACGGGCTTGCTGCCCCTCTCGCCGTAGAACGTGCCCCTGCCCGCGGCGGCGAAAGAGCACCTGCTGTAAAGCCCGTACCTGCCGCCCCCGCTCGCGAAGACGGCCTCCCTCACCTTCGGCAAGTCTGCGGCCGGCAGAAAGGTCGTCACCTTGAGGTCGGCCTCCTTGCCCATGACGCGCACCGGTATCGGGTCGTCCACTCCGAGCGCCCTCGCTATCCTTTCGACGACGCCCCACGAATGGTAGCGCCACGTTTCGCCGACGAATCTGACGATGAGACCCTTGTGCGGGCTCAGGGAGCGGGCAATCAGGGCACGCGCCCTCTCGCCCACGGCGCCGAGGTAGGCGACGTACGCTCCCCCGTCGCCGCCGACCTTGTCGACTATGCCCTCGAGCTGGGCCGGGCTCCAGGCGACGTAGAAGCGATCGACTTCGATCCTCCTGCTCCCGATCCAGGAAGAAGCCGGCCCCCCCGACATCGGGGCGAACTCGTCGATCAGGCCATCGAGAACGGCGGCTCTCAAACCACACCCCCCCTAAAAGCGAAAAGGCGCGTGCCGTTCACCGGCACACGCCTGGAGCACCAAACCCCGGCTCGGGGAAATGACAGAGCTTCGTTTTCCTCACCGGTTCGTACCCCGCGACTTACCTGTATGGTGGGCGATACTGGACTTGAACCAGTGACCTCCCGCGTGTGAGGCGGGCGCTCTAAACCACTGAGCTAATCGCCCGTGTCGAGACGCTGAACATGCAAAAAATGGTGGGCCCACTAGGCTTCGAACCTAGGACCTTCCGGTTATGAGCCGGGCGCTCTGACCAACTGAGCTATGGGCCCCGTAAGTGAACTATTATAGCCCATCCCGGGCATCGTCAAGCGAAAACTACTGGGGCTCGATGTAGCCCGTCAGTTTCCTCGCCCGCGAAGGATGCTTCAGCTTCCTCAGGGCCTTCGCCTCTATCTGCCGCACCCTCTCGCGCGTCACGTTGAAAATGCTGCCGACTTCCTCGAGCGTCCTCGGACAGCCGTCTCCCAGCCCGAACCGGAGCCTTATGACCTTCTCTTCCCTCCTGGTGAGAGTGGAGAGAACGTTGCCCATCTGCTCCTGCAGCATTACGAAGGCCGCCGACTGCGCAGGCGAGATCACCTTGGTGTCCTCGATGAAGTCACCGAGATTGCTGTCTTCATCCTCCCCGATCGGGCGGTCCAGGGAGATCGGCTCCTGGGCGGCCTTGAGGACGCTCTTCACCTTGTCTGCGGGAAGGTCCAGGGTCTTGGCGATTTCCTCCGGTGAGGGCTCGCGCCCGTACTCCTGCACCAGCCTCCTCGACGCCCGTATCACCTTGTTGATCGCTTCTATCATGTGCACGGGAACCCTGATCGTCCGGGCCTGGTCCGCGATCGCCCTCGTGATGGCCTGCCGGATCCACCAGGTCGCATAGGTCGAGAACTTGTAACCCTTCTTGTAATCGAACTTCTCCACCGCCCTCATCAGGCCGCTGTTCCCTTCCTGGATGAGATCCAGGAACTCCAGACCCCTGTTGACATAGCGCTTGGCTATCGAAATCACGAGCCTGACGTTGGCCTCGATCATCCGTTTCTTGCCGTCGGCGACCAGCCTCTCGCCCTCCTCGATCGCTCCGACGAGCTCGGTGAGCTCTTCCGTCGTCATCTTGGCCTCGACTTCGACCCTTCTGATCTTGCGCCTCGCGTTCCTTATGCGCCTTTCGAAGGCCAGCCACTCGGCCTTGCCCCGGCCGGTCGCTCTCCTCACCCTGCGGACCGCGCCCGGCCCCTTCGCGCATTCACGCGCGAAACCCATGATCTCCGTCGCCGTGAACCCGGCTTCCCGCTCGACGTCGGAGATCTCCTTCTGGCTCTCGGCGATTCGGGCGGCGAGGTTCTTCGGGCGCTCGGCCAGTCTCGCGATCTGCTGCCTGTGAAGCTTGAGATCCACGAGTTCCTTGGTCATCTTCTTTTCGCACTTGGCGAGCTGAGCGTTGACGGCCTTGCTGCGCCTCTTGCCGGACTTGGTCTTCAGCTTCTTGTTCAGCTTCTCGATCTCGACCTGGAGCCGGGCGATCCTCCTGATCGCCCGCAGGGCCCTCTGCCTCTCCCGCCTCCCCGTATAGAGCGGACCCCATGCGCCGACGTCCA
>JALGWA010000221.1 GCA_025774425.1 bacterium | reverse complement strand
CCAGACGCGCGGCTGGTTCTACTCGCTCGTCGCGATTTCGACCTTCATGTCGCATCAGCCGAGCTTCCGGAACGTCATGGTCTCGGAGCTCATCGTCGATGAGGCCGGACAGAAGATGTCCAAGTCGCGCGGCAACGTCGTCGACTCCTGGGCGGTGATGGCCAAGACGGGGGCCGATCCGCTGAGATGGTACCTCTACGCGGCCTCGCCCATCTGGCTTCCCAAGCGCTTCAGCGAGGAGCAGGTCGTCGAGGTCGCGCGGAAGCTCCTCGGCACCCTGAGGAACGTGCATTCATTCTTCACGCTGTATGCCGATATCGACCGCTTCGACCCGCGCGTGCACGGCATCGCCGTCGGCGAGAGGACCGCGATGGACAGGTGGCTGATCTCACGCCTCAACTCGCTCGTCGCCGGCGTCGAAGCCGAGCTCGACCAGTACGAGATAACCAGGGCCGCGAGGGCGATCCAGAACTTCGTCATCGAGGACCTCTCCAACTGGTACGTGCGCCGCTCGCGTAGGCGCTACTGGCGCAAGGACATGGACGACGACAAGCGCGCCGCCTACGCGACGCTCTACGAGGTGCTGGTGTCGCTGTCGAAGGTGATCGCGCCCTTCCTGCCCTTCGTCGCCGACGAGATATACAGGCATCTCGTTCTCCCGGTCGACGCCGACGCCCCCGAGAGCGTCCACCTCGCCCTCTATCCCGAGACGGACGCGTCGCTCGTCGACGAGGACCTCGAGAGGGCCATGGGCGCCGTCGTCAAGTGCGTCGGCCTGGTGCGGGCCGCGAGGAACAGGACGAGGATCAGGGTCAAGCAGCCGCTCTCCGAGGTCAAGCTCAGCCTGGGCGAGAAGGTCGACCGGGAAGTCTTCGCTTCCCTGGTCGGGCATCTCAAGGAGGAAGTCAACGTCAAGGAGGTCGTGCTCGCGGAGGGCCTGCGGAAATACGTCGAGTACGAGGTCGTGCCGAGGTTCGACGTCCTCGGCCCGAGGCTCGGCGACCGGGTGAAGGCGCTGGCGGGCGCGCTCGGGTCGCTCGACGCCGCTTCGGTCGAGAGGCTCGAGAGGGGCTCGGGCGTCACCGTCGAGGTCGACGGGGACGAGATCGAGGTCGGGCCGGACGAGGTCGAGGTGAGGAAGACCGAGAGGCCGGGCTTCGCGTTCGAGACGGACGGGGTGAACTCGGTCGTGCTCGACCTGACGATAACCCCGGAACTCCTGGCGGAGGGCTATGCACGGGAGATCGTGAGCAAGATACAGAACCTGAGGAAACAGTCCGGCTTCGACGTGACCGACAAGATCCGCATCTTCATCGAGGGCGGCGAGCGCACCGCCGACGCGCTCGCACGCCACGCCGACCACATCAAGCGGGAAACGCTGGCCGAGTCGTTGGCGACGGAGATACCGGCGGGCGCGGAACCCGTCGAGGTAAGGGTAGGCGACGAGTCGGCCAGGGTGGTGCTCGAGAGGATCTGAAGGAGGGGAAGTCAACGGTGCGGGACCTTGAGCGTTTCGAGAAGTTGCTGAGAGCGCGGCGGGAGGAAGTGCTGGCCGAGCTGGCCGAACTCGAGGAGGTCTACCTGGGCAAGAACCAGCAGGAGTCGGCCGGCGATCTGTCGCGTTACAGCACTCACCCGGCGGACATGGGGAGCGACGAGGCGATGCGCGAGGCCGCCTTCTCGCGCGGCGAAGCCACCAGCGAGACCATCGAGGAGATCGACGAAGCGCTCGAGCGCATCCGGACGGGCGAATACGGGCGCTGCGAGAACTGCGGGGCCGACATCTCGGATGCGAGACTGGAGGTGCTTCCCTACGCCAGGCTATGCATCAAGTGCCAGGAGGCCCTCGAGAAGTCGGAGGGGGGCGGGGCGAGGTGATCTCGATCGTGGTGGCGTGCGCGGTGGTGTTGCTGGACCAGGTCACCAAGCGCCTGGTGGCGGCCTCGGTGCCGCCGGGCGGCCGCATAGACGTCATAGGCGATGCGCTCCGGATAACCCACATAAGGAATACCGGGGCGATCTTCGGCATAATGAAGGGTTCGGGCGGCTACTTGACGATCTTCTCGCTCGTTGCGGCGGTCGTGCTCGTGGTGGCGCTTCTGTTGGCGAGGAAGGCCGTCGGCCTGGCCAAGGTCGCGCTCGGGCTGATCCTGGGCGGGGCGGTCGGCAATCTCATAGACAGGGTGAGGCTGGGGGCCGTCATCGATTTCATAGACATGGGGGCCGGCGACGCCGTCAGGTGGCCGTCCTTCAACGTGGCGGACCTGGCCATAACGGTGGGCGTCGTCTTCATGGTGGTCTGCTCGCTGAGGTCGGGCAGCGGTTCCGCGCTGGAATGAGGAAGGTCGAATTGGAAGTCGCCGGCACGGTCGATCAGAGGATAGACAAGTACCTGAGCGATGTCAGGGGCCTCGCGACGAGGTCGCAGGTGGGCAGGCTCGCGAGGCTCGGCCTGGTGCTGGTCGACGGCAGGCCGGTCAAGCCGAGCTTCCGCCTTCGGGGCGGCGAGCGCCTGAGCGTGACGATGCCCGACCCCGAACCATCGACGGTCGAGGCCGAACCCATACCGCTCGACATCCTGTACGAGGACGGCGACATCCTCGTCGTCGACAAGCCGGCGGGCATGGTCGTCCACCCCGCGGCGGGGGCCCGGTCGGGCACGCTGGTCAACGCCCTGCTCGCCCATTGCAGGGACCTCTCGGGAATAGGCGGGGTCATGAGGCCCGGCATCGTCCACAGGCTTGACAAGGGCACCTCGGGGCTATTAGTAGTTGCGAAGCACGACGCGGCCCATGCCCGGCTGAGCCGAGACCTCGCCGAGAGGAAGATAAGGAGGACCTACACCGCCGTCGTCTGGGGCGTGCCCCGCGAGGAGGAGGGCAGGGTCGAGACCCTGATCGGGAGGAGCCGGTCGGACCGCAAGAGGATGGCGGTGCTGAGAAGCGAGGGCCGGCGGGCGGTCACGCATTACAGGGTGGTCGAGGAATACGGGTTCGCGAGCCGGCTCGCCGTGAACCTCGAGACCGGCAGGACACATCAAATAAGAGTGCATCTCGCCCACGCCGGTCACCCGGTCTTCGGTGACCCGACATACGGGGGCAGGCGCCGGAAGTACGGCGGTTACCCCGATGCGGTGATGCGCCGCGCCCGGGAGTGTCTCGAGCTCATAGACCGGCAGGCCCTGCACGCGGCGAGGCTGGGATTCACCCATCCGATAAAGGAAGTATCAATGGAGTTTACAGCGCCGCTGCCGGATGATATGAGTAGTCTGGTCTCGGCGATGAAGGAAATCGAGCAAAGGAGGAAAACGTGAAACTATCCGTGAGGAAGACAGACTCAGTCGCCATACTCGACGTTTCCTGGAAGTTGATGGGCGGGCCCGACGCCGACGTCTTCAGGGAGACCATCAAGAATCTCATCGACGAGGGCTACAAGAAGGTAGTCGTCAACATGAGCCAGGTCCCCTTCATCAACTCGACGGGTCTCGGCATTCTCATCTCCGCCTACACCACGCTGCGCAAGGTCGACGGCGTTCTCAAACTCGCCAGCGTGACCGAGAGGATCGACAGTCTGCTGATGATCACGAAGCTCGGGACCATCTTCGAGACCTACAGCACCGAAGAGAAGGCAGTGGAGAGCTTCAAGTAGAGCGAGGACGAGGTCACGGAGCCGATGCTTGAGATCTCCGTACCGAGCAGCGTCGAGTACCTGGCGCTGGTCGACACGATTTGCGAGGCGTTCTGTACCTGGGCCAATGTGCCCGGGAAGATCGCCGACGACGTCTCGATGGCCGCCATCGAGGCGGCCACCAATGCGATCGTGCACGGCAACGCCAGCGATCCGTCCAAG
>JALGWA010000220.1 GCA_025774425.1 bacterium | reverse complement strand
TGACGGCATCGCCGACGCTGCCGTCGAAGGCCATCCTGATCCGGGCGCCCCCACCGCCGATCTCGACGATCTCGCCCCTTACCCAGCCCTCATGCGGTATGACGCCCCCGGGGCCGACTATGACCATCCTCGTCTCTATCGAAGTCGGCACCCTGACAAACTCTCTCTCCACGATTCGCCGTCCGCCCCTGTCCTTCATCGCCGTCACGCCTCTATGTCCAGGTTGACCCCGATCTCTTCCCGCCTGCGTTCGTCTTCAGCCTCTTTTTCCGCACGCCGCTTCGCTCTCCTGCCGCGCCTCTTCCGATCGCCGCCCTGCCTTCGGCCCTCGCCCCGGACCCTCTCGGTCTCGCGGATGCGCTCACCCCTTTCTATCTGAGACGAATTGTCGAATTCTATCCTTTCCACACCGGTCACCTACACCCGAACACGCTCCCCGTCTCGTTTCCCTCCCGTCGCCCCGTGATTCCCGCTCAGCTGCCTCTCCCCGCGCCGACCGCAAGCCCCTCGAGGATCTTGTCGCAGAGCAGCTCCCGGTCGGGCACGAAGACACCCGATTCGATGTCCCTGCCGCCCGTGAGGTAGGCGACAGGTATGTTCTCCTTCATCGCCGCCGAAATCGCGCCGCCGATCCTCGTCGCCTCGTCGAGCTTGGTGAGTACCAGGCTCATGCGCGCCGGCCCCGGGACGCATGAGGCTATCATCGAGATGTTGAGGGGATCCATCGCCGAATCGATGACGAGGCGGATCACCGCGCCGTCTATTCTCCTCGTCAGCCCGGCGAGGAAGTCCAGCCTCTCGTCGCCGACACTCGCCATTCCCGACGTGTCGATCAGCACGGGCGAGTCCGGGCTTCTCTCGACCTCCTCGAGCAGCTTCTTCGCACTCGATATGATCTTCGGTCTGATGCCGAGCTTCCTGCAGCGCGACCTCAGGGCGCGGGCCTCCCCGTTCGCGTCTTCGCCGAAGTATACGACCCTCGGCTGCATACCCCGCTTCTTGAGCACCGCGGCGATCTTGAGAAGCGCCGTCGTCTTGCCCGAGCCCGAGGGCCCGACGAAGATCGACACCCGCTCTTCGGGTATCTCCAGCGGAACGTCCGCGACGAGATCCTCCAGATAGGATTCGAAGGAGCTCCATGGGCCCGGCTCCCTCTTGAGGAACCGACGCTGCACGAGACCCGGATCGAATCCCGCGTTGTGCAGGTTCACCCTGAGCTCGCCGAGCCTCCTGCCCCGGTCGTCGCTCGGCGCCGGCACCAGCTTCGCCAGGATCGCGTTGAGCCGGCTCTCCACCTGCTCGAGTTCCCGGACGATGCCCGTGTCGAGCCCCTGCGGCGATGTCGCAGGCGACCCCGGCGCCTCTTCGCCGGACCCGCCGTTCCGGGCGGGCGGCCCGGGAAGGTCCCTCGCCGTTTCCAGCGCCTTGTTGTTCGCCGCGACGATCTCGACGACGACTTCCGCGCCCTTGCGCCTCCTCATCGTGCTCAGGATCAGGGCGTCCTCACCCATCTCCTGTTTTGCGAGCGCCAGGGACTTTGCGATGTTCGGACCCGTGAACTTTTTAATCCTCATCATTGATCTTCACCATCCCTACCGAGTGGACTTCACAGTCAGGAGAAATTTCGCCGAAGGAGATCACCGTCACCCTCGGGAGCGTGTGTTCGATCAGCCGCCTCAGCGCCAGTCTCACACCGGGAGAGCAGATCACGACGGCCCTGTGCGACTCCGCAACCATCTTTCTCGTCACGCTTTCGATCGCCGAGACTATCCTTCGGGCGACATCGGGATCGAGCACCGCCGTGATGCCCGCCTTGGTCGCCTGAATGGACTCGCCTATCGTCTGCTCGAGCACCGGATCCAGCGTCGCGGCGTAGATGATGCCGTTCTCGCTTTCGCAGAGATTGCAGATCGTCCGCTGGAGGGCGCCCCGCACGTATTCGGTCAGGACATCCGTGTCCTTGGTGTGCTGGCCGTAGTCAGAGAGGGTCTCCAATATGGTGACGATGTCCTTGACGGGCACGCCTTCCTTGAGAAGGTTCACCATGACCCTGTGCACGGTTCCCAGGCTCACCGCCTGCGGGACGGCCTCCTCGACGACCGCCGGGTTGTCTTCCTTGACGGCGTCCAGGGCGTTCCTGACGTCCTGCCTGCTCAGTATGTCCCCGGCGTAGGCCCTGATGACCTCGGAAAGATGGGTTCCCAGCGCCACGGCCGCCTCGACCACGGTGACGCCCAGGCCCTGGGCCCTGTCCCGACCCTCTTCGTTCACCCACTTGGCCGGCAATCCGAAGGCCGGATCGGTGACCGCGGCGCCCTCGATTTCGCCGAGTTTGGCCGGGTCTCCGATGGCGAGGTACTGGCCGGGATAGGTTTCACCCTTGGCCATCCGCGCGCCCTTTATCTTGATCTCGTACTCGTAGGGCTTGAGGCGCACGTCGTCGCGGATCCTTATGCGCGGCACCACGATGCCGAGGTCGGTCGCGATCTGCCTCCTGATGCCGGTCACCCTGTCGAGGAAGTCGCCGCCCTCCGATGGGTCTATCATGGATATCAACCCGTAGCCGATCACGAGTTCGAGCCTGTCCACCCTGGTGAGATCCTCTATGACCTCCGTCGCCTGCGTCACCGCCTCCGCAGGCGCTTCCTCGGCCGCCTCGGTCGTCTTCGACTGCTTGTAAATGGTGTAGCCGACGAGCAGCGCTATGCCGGCCAGCATGAGGAAGGGAAAGGTCGGCAGCCCGGGAACGAACGCGAGTACACCGAGTGTCCCCCCGACGACGGCCAGCGGCTTGTGGGCCGAGAAGAGCTGCCTGGTGATGTCGGCGCCGAGGTGCGACTCGGCGGCCGCCCTGCTCACGACTATGCCCGCCGAGACCGAGACGATGAGGGCGGGCACCTGGGTGACCAGGCCGTCGCCGATGGTGAGCGTCGTGTACGTCCGTACCGCCTCGCCGGCCGGAAGGCCCTTCTGGAGCACCCCGATCGCCAGGCCGCCGAGGATGTTGATGATGTTGATGATGATGCCGGCGATCGCGTCTCCCCTGACGAACTTGCTCGCGCCGTCCATGGCGCCGTAGAAATCGGCCTCCCTCGTTATCTCTTCCCTCCTGCGCATCGCCTCCCGGTCGTCGATGAGACCGGCGTTGAGGTCGGCGTCGATGCTCATCTGCTTTCCGGGCATGGCGTCCAGGGTGAACCTGGCGCCGACCTCGGCGTTGCGCTGAGTGCCGCGGACGACCACGACGTACTGAATGACGACTATGATCACGAATATGACGAACCCGACCACGTAGTTGCCCTTGACCACGAAGGACCCGAACGCCTGGATGACCTCTCCGGCATACGCTTCACCGAGGATCAGCCGCGTCGACGCGACGTTGAGCGAAAGGCGCAGCATGGTCACGAGCAGCATGAGGCTGGGGAATACGGATAACTCGAGCGGCTTCACCACGTATATGGCCGTGAGAAGCAGGACGAGCGAGAAGGCTATGTTGAATGAAAGCGCCATGTCGAGCAGGAAGGTCGGCATGGGAATGATCATGATGCCGACGATGGCGATCACCGCTATCGACAGGGGGACGTCGCCGTACTTCATCGGCTTTAACGAGTCCTTGAACAGTCCGAACAACGCCACTTGTCCCTCCTCAGCGCCCCTCGGCCGCATGCGGGAGCCCGCCCTTGAGCCTGTAGACATAGCTCAGGACTTCCGCCACGGCCCTGTACAGGTCCTCGGGGATCGTCTCGCCGACTTCGACGAGGTCGAACAGGCTCCTCGCCAGCGGCTTGTTCTCGTATATCGGAACTCCATGCGCCGCGGCGATCTCCTTGATCCTCTCGGCTATGAGCCGCTTGCCCTTGGCCACGACCAC
>JALGWA010000219.1 GCA_025774425.1 bacterium | reverse complement strand
CCCTCGGTCAGGCGATAGTCGCCGAAACCCGTGTCATCGACGAATACGAAGCGCCTGCCGAGGTTGTTGTAGCGCCAGACCTCCGTCGCGCCCGCACTCGTCTCGTGCGGGTAGGTTTCGACCTGGTCGGGCTCCCCGTAGACGATGTAGATGCGCCCACGGTCGCTCTTCCAACCCTCCGAGAACGGCGTCCCGAAACGCTCGTTGGCGAACTCGAACCTGCGGATATGCTCCTCATAGAACTCGTTCTCGGGCGTATCCGGAGTCGGATCTTTCTCCTTCCAGAACTCCTCCCAGAGCGCCTTGCGCTCCTCCGGCCCGGCTTTCTTGAGCTTGTCGAGAAAGCCGCCGCCCGCTATGTACGAGAGCAGGTCGAGCGCGCTGTCCAGGCTCTTGCCCAGGTAGAGCCGCCGGCTCCGGACCTCGAACACCTTCCCGCGCGATACCTTGAACTTCCCGTCGTCTCCGGGAATCCCGACGATGAGCCGGAATCGCCCGTTCCCGATCGCATCCGCCGGGATGCCGGCCTCGACCGCCGCCCGCCCCTCATCCGCAACCGTGACGGTGTCCCTGAACACGACCTGTTCACGGGTGTTCATCACTCCGTAGACGACGTCAACCGGCAGCTGGTCCGCGTCGGCATAGACCTCGAAGTAGAAGGGAACGGTCATCACGTCGCCCTTGTAGGTACGCCTCACGTTGGGACCGGGGGGGGCTCCCGGGCGCCCTCCCGCTTCCTGGAAACGTATGTCGCTGAGCGAGGGGAGATCCTCGATCTCGGGGACCGTGAACGCGATCTCGATAGCGCTCTTCATATTGGTGTCACGGTCGCCGAGCGTGACCGCCAGCGTGAAGTCACCGGCGCGGGCCGGAAGGCACATTGTCCCCGTGCGGACCGAATCCGCCGATGTCGTCTCGTCGTATCTCGACGCCCTGAGAACCAGGCGCTCGGTGTCCCCGGACACCTGCGCCCCCCCCTTCTCGAACAGTATGACCAGGAGGTCGGCGCTGGCGCGATACTCCCCTCTCCTGGACTTGACGAATTGCAGGGCGCTGTTGGTGACGCTGAAGTAGACTTCGACCCAGTACTTGCCGCCGCGCTTGAAATACGAGGCGTCGACGCAGAAAGCGGGGACCTCGGACGAGCAGGCGGGCAGACCGACCTCTTCGGCCGTGGCGAGGGCGGCGGCGACCAGCACGGAGACACATACGATTGCGGACTTGACGCGGCTCATGGCGATCGGTGCAAGCCTCCCGACGGTCCTGTGCCTGCCTAGCGTACGCCGGCGGCCCTGGCCAGGCGCGCCAGCGACAGCACATAATCGTAGCGGGCCTCCACATAGGAGGTCCGCGCTTCGCTCAGAGACACCTGCGAGTCTATCTGTTCAAGCATGGTGGCCGCGCCGAGCCTGTACCTCTCGCCCGCCAACTTGTACTCCTCTTCGGCCAGCCTCACGGTCTCGGCGCTCACTTTCATCCTCTGTCTAGCTTCTTCGACATTATAGTAGGCTTCCTTGACCTCGAGCGCAATATCCCTCTTGACCTGGGCCAGGTCCTCCTTGGCGGTCTCGAGCTGCGCCCTGTACTGCTTCGCCCTGCCCCAACGGTCGAGACCGGTGAACACGTCCCAGTACATGCTGAAGCGCCACGTCAGCTGCGACTCCTCCCAGGCATCAGCCAGTTTGAGCCGGTCCGGGCCCGACCACGAATAGTCAGCCGAGAAATCGAAGCGGGGGAGCCAGTAGCCGCGGTCCTGCCAGACGCCGTAATTTCTCGACTTCAGCACTTCCTCGGCCTGGCGCACCTCGGGCCTCATCCTCATCGCCGTCTCGAGAATCTCGTCCAGGTCGTAGTCGCGCTCCTCGATGCCGAGGTTCTCGTCCAGCTCTATCTCGCGCTCGTCGTCGATCGCCAGGAAATGGCGAAGCGAGGCCTTGGCGAGCCTGAGGTCGTTGCGCGCGGAGATGACGTCGAGTTCGTTGCGGCTGACCTCCACCTCGGCACGGAGCACGTCCGACACCACGGCCGATCCCACTTCGACGAGGGCCCGGGCTCGCTCGAGCTGCCTGCGGCTGAGCTCCAAGGCCCCTTCGCGCACCTCGAGCAGCTTCAGCGCCTTGAGCACGTCCAGGAACTTCTGTCGCGCCGTCAAGGCGACGTCGGCCCGCGCGGCGTTCATGTACTCGACGGCCGCCCTCTTGTCGGCCTCCGCGCCGCGCCACCGGGCTATCTCCGTGCCGCCGTGGAAGATGGGCTGTGTGAAGTATAGGCTGGTGCTGAACGAGCCCGGCGGTACAAGCCTGTCGCCCACTATGCCCACATAGGGCGACCTCCTGTAGTTCACCCTGTAGGAGACCTGCGGCAGGAGATGCGACAGCGCGCTCAACCCGGCCCCCTGGGCCTGCTCGACGCCGTAGCCCGCCCTGAGGACGGCCACGTTGACCTCGAGCGCCCTCTCGACACATTCATCGATGCTGAGTTCGATCACTCCGTCCGCACCGCCCGGCGGGGTCGATGCGCCCGCAGACAGCGCCGCCGCTGCCGAAACCAAGAGCCCGATCAGTATGCGCCTTGCATCCATCGTCTCCTCCTTTCACACCAGCAGAGCATAGCAGGCCCGCCGCGGGTAATCAACACTGCGGGGCCGAGGTTCGACGGGCGGCCTCGTGCCCGTCGGCCCTTTGCACTCCTGCAGGCCCAGTGGAAACGGGAGTCTCCGGGAGGTTGTGCCGCGATGCGTCAAGCGCAACAGGGATCTCGCTCGACGGCCCTACCGGGTGAGCGTGAATCTGAACGGAATGCTGATCGTCGCCTTGACCGGCACGTCGCGCTGCTTCGCAGGACTGAATCGGAACTTGTATGCCGCCGCTATGGCGGCGTTGTTGAGAATCTCGGCGTCGCTCTGGCCGATCCAGGCGCTTATCACTCTGCCGGTCTCGTCGATCGTGACCATGACCACGACGAGCCCCTCGACCTCCGCGCTTCTCGCGAGCTCGGGGTACTCCGGCTCGGCCGCCTGAAGCACCTTCGGATAGGTGTCGAAGGCGAAGAACATCTCCGGCTCGGGCGGGGGCGGAGGGGGTGCCGGCGGGAGATTCTCGGCGTCGAGGAAGGTCGGGGCGATGGTTTCGTCCTCGCTCGCTTCATCACTGGCCTCGATCTCCACCGCGACCTCCGGCCTCACGATCTCCTCCGGCGGCGGGGGAATCTCGATCTGCGGCGGAACCTCGACGACCTCGAGCGTCTTCTCCCGGAGCTTGTACACGCTCGGCACGTACTCGGGCCAGAAGGCGAACGCGACGGCATGAATCAAGATCGCGCCTAGGAAGCCGATTTCGAGATACTTCGTGTACTTCTTCTTGAACTCAGCGTGTGCCGTCACGCGACTGCTCCTATCTGAATCTCAACTTCTCTTTCTTGGAAGCGAACGACACCCTGACCGCGCTTGCCCTCTTGAGCGACTCCATGATATCCGCCATAACGCCGTAAGGCGCGTTCTCGTCGGTGTAGAACGCAACGATTATGCCCGGATTCGCTCTCACTCTCTGCGCTATTATGCCCTCCACGGCCCCAGGGCTTACGATCATGTCGTTGATGGAGATCTTGCCGGTCCGGTCCACCCAGATGTGCGCGACATTCTCCCTGGGTATGTCCTGGGCCGCCTCGGCCTTGGGGAGCGATATGGGCAGACCCTCCTCCAGTTTGAGAACCGTCGTCACCATGAAAAAGACCAGCAGCAGGAAGGCGATATCGGCCATGGAGGAGGTCGGGATCACCGCTGCGGCCTTCTCTTTCTTCTGGAATTTCCCCCTGACTCTCTTCCCCTGGCGCTACTTCTCCTGCAAAGTCTTGAGCGACACCCTCTGAGCCTGGGC
>JALGWA010000218.1 GCA_025774425.1 bacterium | reverse complement strand
GAGTGGCCCCCCTGTGGTACAATATCAATTGAGAGCGGGGATGCACCGCTCTCATCACTTTAGGCGGTGATGCAGTTGAGAATGAGACTGAACAGCAGGCTGGAAGCAGCAAGTCTAGGCGTTATTTGCGCGATTTTGCTGTTTTTCACGCCCGCGCGAGGTTCGCTTCTCACCGAAACCGTGCATTTCCCCCCGCCGGACGTTGTCTGCAAAGACAGTTCGTGCGTGGTGACCATTGCCGGCATGCCCTCTCTGGGGAACCCAGGCGAGCCGCTCCTGCCCGTCTATGCACTCCGAGTGCTGCTCCCCCAGGGAGAGGAAGTCGCCGCCGTCACGGCCCATCTCTCGGGAATCGGGGAGATACACGCAGAATACCCCGTGGCATGGGCCCAGGAGCAGACCAGGCTGAGCCGGACGGCCCCGGTCCGGGCCGCCCTCCCGGACGAGACCATCTACGGCCGCCCGGACCAGTTCCCGGAGGAGAGAGCCGTCCACGTCACCACCCAGACCTTCAGGGGCTACAACATCGCCTTCATTAATGTATATCCTGTGGCGTACGTGCCGGCCGAGGACAGGCTGGTCTTCGCCCGGAGCATCGACGTCACCGTGGAGACAGCCCCCAGCGCGCGCCTGCTCGAGAGGTCCATGCGGACGCTGAGGAGGAAGGTCGCCAAGGACGCATCCGTCGTCCGGCGCATGGTGGGCGACGCCGCGGCCGCGGCGACGTACACGGCCGAGGCCCCGTTGCCCGTGTTCTCGAGTTTCGTCGACCCCGACGAGACCTACCCCTACGTGATCATCACCAACTACGCCTTCCGCGGGCTCTTCGAGCCCCTCAAGGCGTTCAAGGACAGCACGGGCCTCAGGACCAAGATCGTCCATCTCGGCGACATCAACGCCAACTACTCCGGCGCCGACATGGAGGAGAAGACCCGCAACTTCATCAAGGACGCATACGCCAACTGGGGAACGGAGTACGTGCTGCTGGGCGCCGACTACGAGTGGATTCGCGCCCGCGGCCTCTATGCGGCGGCAGCCGGGGACTCCGACCTCGACATCGCATCCGACCTCTACTACGCCGCCCTCGACGGCACCTGGAACGACGACGGCGACGCCTACTGGGGCGAGCCGGGCGAGGAGGACCTCATCCCCGAGGTCAGCGTGGGCAGGCTCGCGGTTGGAGACACGGCCCAGGTCGTGAACTTCATAAACAAGATCATCCGGTACGAGCGCTCGCCCGTGACATCGCAGGTCCGGACGGCCCAGATGCTGGGCGAGATAATATCCGGCGGCACCTACGGGGCGGATTACATGAACGAAACCCGCGACGGCTCCTCGGCCCACGGCTTCACCACGGCCGGGCTCGACGGCGGTTTCTCCGCGGACTCGCTCTACGACCGCGACTTCTATCCGTCCGAGTGGGACAGGGACGACCTCGTGCCGATCCTCAACGGCGGCAGGCACCTGGTCAATCACATCGGGCATTGCGGCCTCGACAACGCCCTCAAGCTGACCAACGACGATGCGGACACCTGCTTCACCAATGACGGCGTTACCGCGACGTATTTCATCGTCTATACCCAGGGGTGCTACGCCGGATCCTTCGACAACAGGGACACGGACGGGAAGCGCCTCGCCGAGGACTGCATCGGCGAGCATCTGACCTTCGGCGAGCACGGGGCCGTCGCCTTCATCGGCAACACACGCTACGGCTACTACTCGACGGGCTCGACGCGGGGCGCCTCGCAGTACTTCGACCGGCAGTTCTTCGACGCCGTCTTCGGCGAGGGCATAACGAGCATTGGCCGCGCCCACGACGACTCCCGCATCGACAACATCCCCTACATAGAGTTCGAGGCCATGCGCTGGGTCTATTACACGCTCGCGCTGCTCGGCGACCCCAGCATGGACATCTGGACCGACGTGCCGGACAGCCTGGTCGTCGACCACCCGGACACGGTCTATGCATACGAGAACGAGATCGCCGTCGACGTGAGCGGCGGGGAAGGCCCGGTGGCCGGAGCCAGGGTCAGCCTCTTCACCGACGCCACTTTCTCGTCGGGCTTCACGGGAAGCGGCGGCTCATGCACGCTCGACCCGCTGGCCGAGACGCCGGGCGATCTCTACATATCGGTGACGGCGCACAACTTCTATTCATACATCGATACCATCGCGGTGGTCACGGCGGGCGGGCCCTTCGTGACCTTCGAAGGCTTCACGGTGGATGATGATACGACAGGCGCAAGCTCCGGGAATTCAGACGGTGAAGTGGACGCCGGAGAGACCATCGAGACGCAGGTGACGTTGAGGAACGCCGGACAGGACACCGCCTACAATGTCACGGCCCTAATCTCAACTGCAAGTTCTCACGTCAGCCTCGTCGACTCCACGGGCGTTTACGGAGACATGCCGCCTGACGGCGTGAATACTCCTTCCTGGAGCTTCGCCTACTCCGTCTCGCCGGACTGCCCCGACGGAGAAACCCTGTCGTTCGATCTCGCGCTGGACTACGACGACACGACCGTGGTGCGCCGCTTCGAAGTCACCGCGCACGCTCCGGTTCTCTCGGTCGCCGGCGTCTCGCTGGCCGACACGCTGTACGGCGACGCCGACGGCTGCCTGGAAGCCGCCGAAACCTTCGAGATGACGCTCGACTTCAAGAACACGGGCTCGGGCGGCTGCACGGGCGCTGCGATCGAGATAAGCGAGAACGACCCATATGTCACGCTCGACGTCGACAGCGCCGGTGTGGACACTGTGCACGTCGATTCGACCCGCGCGGCCTCGCCGGCCTACGTCATCACGCTCTCGCCCGACTGCCCGGAGTTCCACCGGATAGACCTCGCCATCACGATCACCTTCGCGAACGGGAGGACGGCGTCCGGCAGCACCACGGTGTACGTCGGCGGCTGGCTCGCAGACGACTTCGAGGGCGGCGACAAGGGATGGACGCACACCAACCTCTGGCCGACATACGCAGACGAGTGGCATCTCGAGGACTACAGGAACCACACTCCGGGCGGCGCCTGGTCCTGGAAGTGCGGCGGCGCGGATTCCACGGGGTACTCGGATTACTCGTACGGCGCTCTCGTATCCCCCGAGCTCTGCCTCTCCGGCGACGCCTGGATGACCTTCTGGCAGTGGATCGACGTCGACATGCTCTCGCAGACCTATGCCTGGGACGGCGGAATAGTGGAAATATCCACCGACGGCGGCGACACCTGGACGCAGATCGCCCCCGTGGGCGGCTACCCCCACAAGATATACGGCGACTCGCATTGCCCCATCCCGGCCGAGACTCCCTGCTTCGGCGCCAGTGACGGCTGGGAAGAGATCGAGTTCGACCTGTCGGCGTACGAGGGGAGGGCTAGAATCAGGTTCGTCTTCGGCGCAGGCCCCATGGGCACGGACGAAGGCTGGTACATAGACGACCTGGAGATAGTGGACGAGCTCGCCGATGTCCCCGGCCCGGGCGCGGCGCCCGAGACCTTCCGCCTGCACCCCCTCGCACCCAATCCGGTAATCTCGAGCACGCTCGTCGCCTTCGACGTCCCCACCGCCTCACGCGTGAGCGTCGTGGTGGTCAACGTCGAGGGCAGGGTCGTCGACACCGTGGCGGATTCGAGGCTCGGGCCCGGCCGGTATTCCATCGAATGGCGCCCGGATGCGCGCCTCGCGCCGGGCGTCTACTTCGTCGACATGCAGGCGCCGACATTCCACCGGACGAGAAAGGTGATCGTCGTCAGATAGGCGCCGACGCCGATTCAGCTTTCCGCCGCGCCAAGGCCCTGGTATCATGCATGCGGCGGCGAGGCCGCGGCCCGAAAGGAGGACGTGGAGATGAAATACTTTGCACTCGTTCCGGTAATCGCCCTGGCCA
>JALGWA010000217.1 GCA_025774425.1 bacterium | reverse complement strand
ACGACGTGGACGTCGTCACCGGGTCCGACCTCGAGGGTGACCTCGTCCGCCTCGACGAAATAGTAGTGGGGAAGACCCTCGGGATAGATGCTCACCACCCAGCGGCCCGGCGGCAGCCCCGAGAAGTCGAAGTCACCCCGGCTGGTCGTGTAGCGGGCCAGACTGTACTCGCCGTTGGTCGCTTCGACCAGCACGTCGGCAAGACCCCGCACTCCCGCGGGTGTCTCTTTGCCCTTGCCCAGCCCGACGAGCACCGAAGCCGTCCCGGTCTCGGCCTCGCCGTTCCACGAGTCGAACATCCGCACCTGGCCCGAGATCGACGCGGACCGGACGACGCCGATCTCCACGCGGGTCGTGCGCCCGCCCTCGACGGTGACGGCGAAGGGCGGCCTTCGCTCGGTGACGCGACCGAGACCGATCGACTTGGCGTCGACCTGCAGCGAATACGTTCCCGGTTCGAGCGAGGGGAATTCGAACTCGCCGCGGGCGTTGGACACGGCGGCCGCACCGTCGGCCGTGATGATCACGTTGGCGACGCCGGCCCGGCGTGGGTCCTCGGCGTCGTAGACACGCCCTTTCACGGTTCCCACGGTTTCCTTGCGGCCGATGGGTAGGGCCGTCGGGATGGAGTAGGTGAGGAGAAGGGCGAGATCGCCGCGGTCACCGCCCCTGCGGCCCCAGATGTTGGTCTTGAGCGTGAGCACGTGGCGATTCGGCAACCTGTAGTCGACCGAATGCGTGAGAATGCGGTATGTGTTCTCCACCAGGGATGGACTTCCGCTGACGTGATAGTCGAGACTCATGTCGATGTCCCTCGTTATGCGCCAGCGGGCGGCGGCCCCCAGATTGTCCGACCTGCGCGGATCTTCGGAGTACTTGCTGTGGCCCAGGCTGCCGTAAACGCTGTAGGAATGCCTCTGGGCGGGCCTGAAGGAGGCCGAGAACGAGCAACGGCTGAGCACGGCTTTGCGCCGGTCGAGGGCGTCGTCGAGGACGCCGACCTCGGCCGAACCGTAGAGAGAGTAATGCGCGGGCGAGTAACCGGCGGAGACCCTGACGGTCCTTTCGCCGAAGTCGTATGCCGGGGGTCCGAGACGGTCGCGCCTGGCATAATCCTGGAGGTCGACAAGAAGCCTCACCGACGGGCCCGCCATGCAGGAGACGCCGGCCGTGATATTGCGTTCGGCGTTGGCCGCCAGCCTCGCGGGGTCGAGGTCGAGGTTGTTTACAAGGGAGCGGTAGAAGGATCTCAGCGTCACGCCCGGCTTCACGGGAAACTGCAGCGTCCCCAGGGTGAATTCCGTGTCGCTGTAATAGCCGTAGAACCTGGGCCCGGCATGAACCCTCTCGAGCGAGTAGAAGAGCTTGTTCCGCAACACGCCACCCAGAGCGAGCCTGTAACCGCGGTCACCCCCGCCGGTCTCATGCCCGGCGCCGTATTCCACCTCGATCTGCGTGCCGGGGGCCGGCACGTAGCGGGCCTCGACGCTCGCCAGCCGGTGACGCGTGCCGGGATCGAAGGCGGCGACGGCGGCTTCTTTCTCGATGACATTGGCCTTGACGCCGATGTCGGAGCGAGGCTTGAACGCCACGAAGGCCGCCACCTCGCGCCGGTGCGGCTCGGTCGACCTGCCGCCTGCGAAATGGCCGCCAGCGGTGAACCGGAAGAGCCTCAAGCGCCCGCCCGCGCCCCGCCCGTAGTTGAACTTCTGGAGCAGCGGAGAGAGGGAATAAACCCTGTCGCCGACGTCGACGTCGAGATGGCGGCCGCGGTAAGCCATCCAGTACTCGTCCCAGCTGACATAGCGCCCGACGCTCGGCGTGCTCGCATGTCTCAGAACATAGCTCAGGTTTCGGCCGCCCTCCGCCGTCAACGGCCCCGCGCCCGACACTTCGATCTGCCCGCCGGCCGAATTGCGTGAAGCGGCCCCCGTCAGTTTCACCCACGAAGGGAAACGGCGGTACGGATCCGTCAACCTGGTCACCCTGGGGATGACGTCGACGGTGATGACCTCCTGCGCGGTCGCACCCGGCCCGTCTCCGCCGAGCATCGTCGCCTCGACGAGCACCGTGCAGACGACTCTCCGCTCCAGGTCCCTGTCGGTCTTGACCCACACGCTCACGTGCCTCGTCTCGCCCGAGGCGAGCATGAGGTCGGCCGGTTCCACGCGGCTGTCGAACCCGGGGCGCACCGTGGCCCGCACGGAAATCCGGGCTTCGGCGTTTCCCCTGTTGGCGACCGCGACCTCGGCGATGAACTCCCCGCCCGCGACCACCGTCCTCGGGGCCGCGACGACGCGCGCAGCCACCTCGAGATGCGGCAGCACCGCGACGGCGAACGTGGTCCCCGAGCCGGGAACGGGCGCCGACGTCGGTGCGGCGTCGTACCGCAGATCGTACGTCCCCGCCGGGCAATCCGTCGGAATGTGGAGCGTAACGAGCCTGACCGCCGCCTCGCCCGCGCCCAGCGGGAAAACGCGAGCGGCTGCGGCAATTCTCGCCCAGTCCTGGGGACACTCCACCGACTCACGCACCTCGAGCGCGGTCGCAGTGCCGTTGCTCACTACGAACCGGACGGTGACGATCGCGCCGGGAGCGGCCTCCAGAATGCCGGGGCTCGGGAGCCGCACAAGGACGCCGGGTTCATCCGCCCGGGAAGCCTCCCGACGCGCGTGCGCCCTTTGCGCAGGCGTCGCGGGCCGAGACGCGTCCCCGGCGTATGACAGCGCGGGGCTCGCAGCCGTTGCGCTCGCGTAGACGAAGACGGTGTCCATGGAAACGGCGGCAAGGCAGGGCAGAGCGGTGGCGGCGCATGTCTCGGTCAGCGACGCGGCCGTCGCCGGCGCCGAACCCCACGCCCCCGCGCCCGCCGCCGCCAGACAGAGAACAACGGCAAACCTGGCGATCATGTCGCTCACGACCCGATTTCCAGCGTATACTGCGCCCCGAAGACATACTCGTCGGTGTTGTCGATTATGACGAGCGCCGTATACTTGCCCCTCGGAACCTCGGAGAGGTCGAACTCATGCCTCACGGAGCAGCCCGGGAAGATGCGTTTGCGGCTGCTCTCGAAACGGCCGACGAATCCGCCGGCGCCGTCGTATATCTCCACCCAGGTCAGGGGATAGACCCACCTGTCGCCGGTGTTCTCGACATCGATCTCGAGCACCCGGGCGCCGTCGTCCGCGACCAGACGCCGGTCGAACAGGCGCAGATCGGGCGCTCCCGTCTCCCCCACGTCGGTGATGATCTGAATGCCGAAGCGGACCTGGGTCGCAACCGAGATGCCGGGCCGTCCGTCGCCGCCCCCGACTTGCTGCGCGTCCGGCGCGCCGACGGGTTCGACCATGAGCATACTCCAATAGGTGCCGCTCAGCGGCTCCCCGACTGGAAGCCTCCCCCTGTAGTAGACGGCGGCCTCGCTGCGCGCGGGGACCGTGATCCATTCGCTGCTCAACGTGAACCACGCGGCGTTGGAACGCTCGGTCGTACCCGGCTCTCCGTAGACGGACCTGCCGTCGGCGAAGAACATGTAGTCCGTCGGGTAGATGTGAACGAGGACATCGGCGCCGCCGCTGTTGCGAAGCACTATCTCGTGCTCGATCTCTTCGCCCGGCTGGGCCGAGGAGATCCTCGACAGCCCGCCGACGACAGCGATGTTCGTGTGCGCCGCTCCCGCGATGATCAAGGTGAACAGCGCTGCGATCCAGATGGTTCTCAACTCTGCCGCCTCCCTGGTCAGAGATCCACTATGGTGAAAGTAACCGTCGACGAATATGTGTCCGGGGCCACATCGACGGACAGGCCGTCCACCTGGTATTGCACCTTTATGCCTGTCCTGTCGCCGTTACCCGTGAAGAACTCCGCATCGCTCGTCGTAACCGTCTGGTAGGTCG
>JALGWA010000216.1 GCA_025774425.1 bacterium | reverse complement strand
TCACTCCCGCGGGGCGCCTCCGAGACCCCGACCGGAACCGGCCGGCGCGACCCGTGCATCCCGGGACCCGACCCCTCGGACTTGTGCATTTTGAGCTCTGACCCCCTGATTTTGTTGCAGGCTGCATGGCGGGAAGCGGGGTCCGCGGGCGCGTCCGCGCGCCCCGGCCCGCCAAAGTCCCTGGCGCATCGGCCCGGCCGCCGGCTGGCACGGAGAATGCTCCCGGAGACGTGTGGGTCTAGAGACAGGGCCTCCTTTCGAGGGATTCCCTGGCGGTGGGCGGATACCGGAGTGACGGCCCGGTCGGACGGCAGGGCCGACAGCGAGGACGAGCGAGACATCTGAAGCGGCGCCTACCCCAGGGAATCCCGCTCTCTCACCGGAGGAGCGCCAGGTAGGCGCCCACGATATCCTCACCCCACAGGAGGCATATGAGCGCCGCCGGCGAGAGGAAGACGCCGAACGGCAGTGCGGCCCTCATGCCCTCCGTCGCCCGGCGGCTGTGGAGGAGGCCGACGACCGCCCCTCCGACCGAGGCGATGAAGATCGTGAGGAGGGCGAGCCTGTATCCGAGGAAGGCCCCGACCATCGCCATCAGCTTGATGTCCCCGCCGCCCATGCCCTCGGCGCCGCGGATCGCCTTGTAGAGGAGCGAGACCGCCAGCAGGCTGCCGCCCCCCACCAGCATGCCGACCACCGAGTCGAGGAGCGAGTGCGCCCTCGACGGGCCGCTCAGCAAGGTGACGGAGAAGACGATCCCGAGCACGGCGCCCGGAACGGTCAGCTTGTCGGGGATTATCCGCAGGTCGTAGTCGATGCCCGCGCAGGCGATCAGTATCGAGGCGAAGACGAAGTACGCGAGCGCCTCGGCCGGCGGGAACTCGAGCCAGATAAGCACGAAGGAGAGCCCCGCCGCGACCTCGGTGATCAGGTACTCCCAGGATATCGCCGCGCCGCACGACCTGCACCTGCCGCCCAGCACGAGGAAACTCGCCACGGGGATGTTGTCGTACCACGCTATGCGGGCGCCGCAGGCGGGACACTCGGAACGCCCCCTTACGAAGCCCTTCTTCCTCGGCAGCCGGTACCTGACGACATTGAGGAAGCTGCCGACGGCGCATCCCGCGACGAACACGAAAAGGGCGGAGATGTAGCCGCCCACGCTAGAACAGCTCCATCTGGGAGGGTTCCGGCTCGATCCCGGGCGGCTCATCGAGGAACTGCTTCAACGCCTCGAAGTCCTTGCGCACGTCGTCATACAGATCGCCCCGGTGGAGCGCGGCCGCAGGGTGGAACATGGGGAACACATACCGGTCCTCGAGGCGTATCGTCTTCCTCCTCAGCCTGCCTATGCCCTCCCGCCTGCCGGTCAGGGTCCTCGTCGCGAAGTTGCCGAGCGTGCAGACGACGTCCGGCCGGATTATCTCGATCTGCTTCACCAGGAAGGGCTTGCATGTCTCGATCTCATGCGCCGTTGGATCGCGATTGTCCGGCGGCCTGCACTTGAGCACATTGCAGATGTAGACGTCCTCGCGCGTGATCCCGACTATCTCCCGGAGCAGTTCGTCGAGCAGCTTCCCGGCCGCGCCGACGAAGGGCTCGCCCCGGATGTCCTCGTTGTAACCCGGGGCTTCCCCGACGAACACGACACGGGCCCCCGGGGAGCCCGAGCCGAAAACGACCCTCGTCCTGTGCTCACTGAGGTCACAAGCGGTGCACGCCGCCGCGGCGCGCCCGAGTTCGGCCAGGAGTTCCGCCTTCTCATCCAATGTCACTCACCAACCACCTTGATGTGGACGGTCCTTCGCCTCGGCCCGTCGCGCTCGGCGAGGAAGACGTTCTGCCAGGTGCCGAGCAGAAGCCCGCCCCCCTCGACCGGGATCGCGAGCGATGCCCCCAGCAACACGGACTGTATGTGACTCGGGGCGTTGTTGTCCACACGATTGTGAAGATACGACCCTCGCGGGGGCACGGCCGCGTCGAGGGCCTTGTCGATGTGAAGACGAGAGCTATGCCTTCCTCTATGCCCGATTCCCCGACGGCCAGTTCCACTTCGGCGGTGATGTCAACGAGGTCGCTCTTGCCGGAGGTCTTCACTTCGATCCGCTTGGAGTAGGTCACGTCTCATCACCCGAATGAAAAAGCAGAATACGACACCGGGTCGTATTCTGCTTTCACTTGCAAGCAACAGACTACAGCATGCCCTTGAAGTCTTTGCCCGGGCGGAACTTGACGGACTTGCTGGCCTTGATCTTGATGGCCTGGCCCGTCTGCGGGTTCCTACCCATTCTCGCCTTCCGGTTGACCACGTTGAAGCTTCCGAAGCCGACGAGCTGAATGCCGCCCTTCTTGGTACCCTTCTTGATGCCTTCAAGGGTCGCATTGATCGCCTCTTCGGCGTCCCTCTTGGTGAGGTTGGTCTGCTTGGCTACGTACTCGATCAATTCGGCCTTGTTCATGTGCTCACCTCGCTTTCCTGGCCTTGCTTTTGCCTACGTTATCACCCGGCAGCTCGGGAGCCGGCCACCTTCCGCCGCGATGGGCGGCGCCGGCATGAGCTAAAAGGCGATACTCGTGGCAGCCCACACTGAATGACTTACTTTATCCCCTATGTTCTTGACGCCGTGCGGCAGGGTGGCCTTGAAATGAACGCTGTCACCCTCGCCCAGCTCTATGACCTCGTCCCCTATCCTGACTTCGAGCCTGCCATCGATGACATAGCCGCACTCGTCACCCTCATGCTCGTGCAGCTTGACCTCCTGGCTCCCCCTCGTGGAGGGCTGCGCCACCATCATGTACATGTGCAGCACCCCGCCCGGGATCCCGTGCGTCAGGGACTTCAGCACGATCTTGGGCCGCTCGCTGATGACGACCTCCCTGCCGTCATCCCGGAGCGTGCAAATCTCGGGCAGCTCCACATCCTCGAGGAAGTAACTCGTGTTCTTTTCGAGAGCCCTCGCGATACGCTCAAGAGCATTCACGGTCGGCGATGTTATCCCCCTCTCTATCTGGGATATATGGGTAGCCGACACACCCGACCTCCCCTCGACCTCCTTCAAGGTGAGAGTCTTCTCGACCCGGGCCTGTCTTATCCTCCTGCCCAATTCCGACTTCGACGGCATGGCTTCCTCCTTGGCTGCCTGCCACACGCCCTAGGGAGGCGCGAGAAGTACCGCAGGGTCACTTGCACACGGGGATCGGCTCGACTGTCCGCTTGGAGTTCACAGCCCGGCAACTCTATCCTTGAGTTCCTTCGAGAACTTGAAAACCGGCACCTTCCGCTCGGGCAGCAGCACTGCCGCTCCGGTGCGTGGATTCCTCGCGGCGCGAGGCTTCCTCACGGCTACCTTGAAAGTGCCGAATCCCCTCATTTCTATGTGTTGTCCGTTCTTAAGCGCTCTCTTTACGGATGCTACGAAATGATCTACGACCTCCGCAGTCTCTTTTCTCGTCAAACCCGTTCGAGCGGCAATCTCCTCCACGATATCCGCTTTGGTCACACACCCCTCCTCGGTCCGCTTCTCTCCAGCTCGGCTTAGAGATTATCCGAGTCGGCACCTCCCTGTCAAGCAAAAATCCCACATAATGCACTAGTTACGGGAGCATCCGCCGCTTCCGCACCAGCCACTCGACGCCGAGGAGGGCCAGAATGAAGAGGAAGGTGCCCAGGCCGAGCTGGAATCTCACCTCATCCAGCCTGTTGACCACGACTTCCCCGGGATTGATCTCGTCGGCCAGGCGGGCGGCCCCGCCGATGCGGTAGTGGCGGCCGCCCGTGACGGCGGCGATCTCCCTGAGCAGCATGTCGTCGCCGTCGAAGCCCACGTCCTCGAGCCCGCGGCCGTCGATGTTGAATTCCAGGGCGGCCGCGCCGACGACCTCGCCGCCCGCCGAGGCCCGGGCCCTGGCCGTGTACCTGCCCGGAGGGAGGAAGTCCGTCCGCGCCGAGAAGCTGCCGGGTCCCCTCTCTTCGAAGGCCAGCACGGCGGCCTCCTCGCCGGTCGCCTGATTCACTATCCGGCCCTCGACCACGGCGTTCGGGACCCCCTTGAGGTTCTCATCCACGACCCTCAACACGAAATCGACCGGCTCGCCCCACTTGAAGTCGATGCCCGGGCTCGACAACGAGACCCGCTCGGCTTCCTCCCGCCTGACGAGCCACTTGACCGTGCTGCCCAGCAGTCCCCGGTAGACCGGGACGTCGAGGCCGAAGCCGACGGTGGCGAAGTCCCAGCGCCAGAGCTCGGAGCAGGTGAATGCGCACACCTTCCCGCCGCCGTATCTCATCGCCGCCAAGACCGGAAGGCGCGGGTCGTCCGTGCTCCGCATGAGAACCACGGCCTCCCTCCTCGCAGCGGACACCCGGCCGGCCACCGGCAGGGGGGGAAGGTCCGCCCACAGGTCGGCCCTGAAGGTGCCGCCGATGTTCATGATCTCATGCGCCATGCCCGCTTCGGTCACGACGGCGGTGACGACCTGCGGCTCCCGCCGCGGCTTCGCCCCCGTGACCTCCACCGGGCTCAGGTCCTTCAGGCGCGCCGCCTGCCCGCCGGCGGGAAGCAGGAGCAGCCCGCCGCCCGAAGCGACGAAGTCCGCCAGGTCGCGGGCCGCGCCTCCGAGCTCCGCGTCTGCGATCACGACGATCGCGTCGAGATCGCCGAGGCGGGCTCCGAGGTCATCTATCGAGTTGGGCAGGGACACCGGTCTGGCGCCGCGCGAAGTGAAATGGACATACACCTCGACGTTGGGATCATCCATGAGGTCCCTGCGCGTGAACGCGAAATCCCAGGAAGGGCCGGGCGCCACGATGCAGACCTCGATCTTGCCCTTGATCACCTTCAGGGAGAATGTCATGTCGTTGTTGCGGGTCACCTCTTCGCCCTCGAAGGGATCGAGAGATACGGTGAACCTGTGGATGCCCGTCTCGCCGGCGTTGACCCGGGCCGTCCTCTCGAGCATGGCGCCGCCCCCCGGCACCGTGACGACTTCCTCGTACACCGTCCCGGCCGAGTCGCTCACCGAGAGGCGCGTTTCCACGGCCCCGTCGGTCCGGCCGGAAAGGGAGATCTCGAGCGGAACATCGCTTCCCGCGTACGCCATCTCGCTGAACTCGAGGCGGTCTATCGAAAGATCCGGGGTCGGCCTCTCCTCCGCGAGGGATATCGTGTGAACGGGCACCCTCAGGCCCATGCAGTAATGAACGGCGTCCTTGCCGAAGTTGACGGCCCCGTCGCTCAAGACGATTATCTCGGCCGGGCGCCCGTCCAGCCGCTCCAGCGCGAACTCGAGGCCGGACACGAGGTCCGTCCTCGAACCGGCGGGGGCGAGGTCGGCAAGCTCGCCCGGCCCCACCTCGAGAGCCCTGTCCGAGAACGCGAAGGTGCGCACGGCCGCCTTGGCCTCGAGGGCGTCGAGCAGCCCTGAACGCAGCACGGCCTTGGCGGTGTCGAGCTTGGCCGATACGCTCGGACGCGCCATGCTGCCCGAGTCGTCGACCAGCACGAGCACAACCGGCTCGCTCGACTCGGTGCGCTTTATCCAGACGGCCGGATCGACCGCCAGGAGCAGCACGAGCAGGATCGCCGCGAACCGGCCCGCCCCGAGGGCCACGCGCAGGCGTCGCGGCGTGCCGGGCGTGGTCCTCCTGTAGAGGACGTAGGCAGCCGCGGCGGCGATGACGACGCATGCGGCGAGCTCGGCGGCGGCTCTGGCGCCTATTTCAAGCATTTCGACCCCTAGGGCAGCTCGATCTTGAATCCGGGGATGTTCACGAGGTGCCCGGTCCTGCGATAGGAAGACAGTATCTCTTCCTGGGACATCCCTGTCTCCAGTACGAGGTCTATTATGGCCGGGCAGAGATCGCGGTTGTCGCAGCCGCCGAACACCCACTGGCCCTCAACG
>JALGWA010000215.1 GCA_025774425.1 bacterium | reverse complement strand
AGGGACCGGTCGGCGGCCTCCAGTATCTCGATGACCTTCAGGCCCTCTTCGCCCCAGGTGAGCGGCCGGTCGCCCTTGGTTATGCAGTCCAGGAAATGCCTGCACTCCACCTTGAGCGGTTCCTTCATGTCTATCTTGGGAATGCTGATGTCGCCGATCCGTATGGAAAGCGACTCCCCGTAATCGCCGTAGGAAGGAGTATAGTCGATGCCCTTGTCGTATATCCTGAGTTTCTCCGTAGCGGCGGTATCGTCCAGGACGGCCATCTTCTTGTCGCCGACCACGGTCGTCTTCCTGATCTTGTGCGGATCGAGCCAGCTGACGTGCAGATGGGCCATGACGTCGCCCGGGAAATGCAGGGTGAGGAAGACGACGTCGTGGACGCCTTTGCGCACGTACGCCTGGCCCGACGCCGTGACGGACTCGGGTTCGGAACCGAGAAGGTACATGACGACGTATATGTCATGCGTCGCGAAACTCCACATCGCGTTCTCCTCTTTTCTCACCCTCCCGAGATTCACCCTCGTCGTGTAGACATAGAGCACCTTGCCCAGCACGTCGCTCTCGATGTACTCCCTGAGCTTGACGACGCCGCTGTGGTACCTGAGGAGATGCCCGACCAGGAGCACCTTTTCCTTCCCGCGCGCGAGGTCGACGAGCTCCGCCGCCTCGGAGGACCGCAGCGATATTGGCTTCTCGACGAGCACGTGCTTGTCGCTCAAGAGGCACGCCTTGGTGACCGCGTAATGGGTCTCCGAACTCGTGGCGACTATGACGGCGTCGAGGTCGTCGCGCCCGAGAAGCGCTTCGAAGTCCTGCGTCGTGTTGACCAGCGGGTACTGGTGCTTGACCTTCTCGAGGCTCGCCGGATCCTTGTCGCATACGGCGACGAGCTCCGAGTCCCCGAGCTCTTCCACGACCCTGATGAAGTTCGGCCCCCAGTATCCGGCGCCGACGACCGCTACCCGTACCATATGTTCCTCCAGTCCCTCTCCGGTGTCATCCTCCGGCGACGCCGCGGAAGTACTCGACCGTCCGCCTGAGGCCCTCTTCGATCGACACGACGGGTTCCCAGTCGAACAGCCTCTTCGCCCTCCCTATGTCGGGCTGCCTCACCTTGGGGTCGTCGACGGGGAGTTTCTCGAAGAGGAGGTCGCTCTTTGCGCCGGTCACTTCGATGACCTTCCGTGCGAACTCGAGAATGGTCATCTCGTGCGGATTGCCGAGGTTGACCGGGTCGTTGACATCCGAAACGAGCAGCCGGTATATGCCCTCGACCAGGTCCGACACGAAGCAGAAGCTCCTCGTCTGCTTGCCGTCGCCGTATATGGTCAGCGGCTTGTCTTCGAGGGCCTGCGTTATGAAGTTCGGCACGACCCGCCCGTCCCCGGAGCGCATCCGCGGCCCGTATGTGTTGAAGATCCTGGCGATCTTGGTGTCGACGCCGTGCGTGCGGTGATAGGCGAAAGCGAGCGCCTCGGCGAAGCGCTTGGCCTCGTCGTAGACTCCGCGCGGCCCTATGGGGTTGACATTGCCCCAGTAGTCCTCGGTCTGCGGATGGACATGGGGGTCGCCGTAGACTTCGGACGAGGACGCGAGCAGGAATCTCGCCTTCTTCTCCTTGGCCAGACCGAGCGCCTTGTGCGTGCCCAGCGCTCCGACCTTGAGCGTCTGTATCGGATACTCGAGGTAGTCGATCGGGCTTGCCGGCGACGCGAAGTGAAGCACCGCGTCCACGGGCCCCGACAGGTAGATGTACTCGGTGACGTCGTGCTTGATGAAGCTGAACTTGCCGCTCCCCGCGAGGTGCTCTATGTTCCGCGTCGTGCCCGTGATCAGATTGTCGAGGCCCACGACCGTGTGCCCCTTCGAGATCAGATGATCGCAGAGGTGCGAGCCCAGGAATCCGGCGGCGCCGGTGACCACGACTCTCATTTCGACTCCAGTTCCGGGTACATCTTCCTGTAGTATTCCTCGAACTGCCCGCTCTTTATCTTCTCCCACCACCAGCGGTTCTTCCTGTACCACTCAGCCGTCATCCTGAGACCCGTTTCGAAATCGACCTCGGCCTTCCAACCGAGCACCGACCGGATCTTGTCGGTCTTGACGGCATGCCTCATCACGTGGCCCGGCCTGTCGGTGACCCGCTTGAGCAGACTCTCCGGCTTGTCGAGCACGGTCAAGATGCCGCCCGCCACGTCCAGTATGCTGAGCTCTGTTCCGCTCCCTATGTTGAAGACCTCCCCTTCGAGGCCGCCGGAGTTCATGATCGCCTCGAGCGCTTTGACGTGGTCGAGGACGTAGATCCAGTCGCGCGTGTTGACCCCGGACCCGTACACGGGCATCGGCTTGTCGTCCATCGCATTGGTCAGGAAAAGCGGTATCAGCTTCTCAGGGTGCTGGTTCGGCCCGTAGTTGTTGCTGCAGCGCGTGATGACGACAGGGGTGCCGTAGGTAGTGAAGTAGGAATACGCGAGGCGGTCGCCGCCGGCCTTGCTGGCCGCGTAGGGGCTCCGGGGCATGAGCGGGGACTCCTCGTCCGACGGCTCGTCGCCGGCGTCCCCGTACACTTCGTCCGTCGAGATCTGGATGAACCGCGGGATGCCGAGCTTCCTCGTCGCCTCGAGGAGCACGTAGGTCCCGTAGACGTCGGTCATGATGAAGCTCGCCGGGTCCCCTATCGACCTGTCCACGTGGGTCTCGGCGGCGAAGTTGAGCACGCAGTCGGAGCCCTTCAGCACCTCGTTCACGGTCGACTCGTCGCAGATGTCGCCGTGCACGAAGGTATAGCGCGGGTGGTTCTCGACCTCCTTGAGATTGTCGAGGTTGCCCGCATAGGTCAGCTTGTCGAGAACGGTCACGTCGACGTCGTCGTAGCCTTCGAGAATGTAGCGGACGAAGTTGCTCCCGATGAAGCCGGCGCCCCCCGTCACGACGATCTTCCTGGCCATGGTCAGCCGTCCCTTCTCGCCCAGTCGTAGGGGATCTCTCCGCCGTGCGGGTCGATCCTGTACTCGTCCGGCTCGTCGTAGTTGTACGTCCTGTTGGGGCAGTTGACGAGGTAACCGGCTTCGCCGCCGATCGCCTTGACGCCGTGGACGACTCCCGGGGGGATGGATATGAGTATGGGATTCCTCTCGCCCATGAAGAACTCGTTGATCTCCCCGTGGGTCGGAGAGCCCTCCCGCCTGTCGTAAAGCACGACCTTGAGCATGCCCTTGACGACGGTGAAGTAGTCCGTTTGGACCTTGTGGTAATGCCAGCCCTTGACCACGCCCGGGTAGGCGACCGACAGGTAGACCTGCCCGAACTCGGTGAATATCTCGTCGTCCGACCGGAGCATCTCCATGAGGAAGCCCCGCTCGTCGGGGATGACCTTGAGCTTCTTTATCGAGACGCCGTCGATCAAGTTCATGCTGAAACCTCCTTGTCGGGCCGGCCGACGCTGAAGTACCTGAAACCGAGATCGGCCATCCTGTCGGTATCGTAGATGTTCCTGCAGTCGACGATCGTCGGTGACTTCATGACGGATTTCAGCTTCTCGAAGTCGAGGTCCATGAACTCGTTCCACTCCGTCACGAACACGACTATGTCGGCCCCGCTGGCTGCATCGAAGACGTCGCCGCAGAAGGTCACGCCCTCCATCAGCGGCCTGGCGGCTTCCATGGCCACGGGGTCGTACGCTTTCACATCGGCGCCCTTGGCCCTGAGCTCCCTGGCGATGTCGATCGCCGGGGCCTCCCTCATGTCGTCCGTATCCGGTTTGAAGGCGATGCCCATGAGCGCTATGGTCTTGCCGTCCACGCCTCCGCCGGCCTTGACGATCTTGTCCACCATCAGGTACCGCTGCCTGTCGTTGACCTCGATGGCCGCACGCACGACCTTCATCTCGTGGCCGACGCCCTCCGCGGTCT
>JALGWA010000214.1 GCA_025774425.1 bacterium | reverse complement strand
GCAAGCTTCTCGGCTTCGCCAGGCGCGGCCGGCGCCGCCGCGAAGCCGTTGATCTGCACGGCCTCATCAGAGACGTCGTCGCGCTTCTCAAACAGACGATCTCCGAGACCATACATATATCCTGCGAAATCGGCGAGGACGACCTCGTAGTGACCGGCGACCCCGGCCAGATAGAACAGGTCATCCTCAATCTCGCTCTGAACGCCCGTGACGCCATGCCCTCGGGCGGCGAGGTGACCATCGCGACGCGGACCGTCGAGTTCGAGGACGCCGCCTGCCTGCCCGAGCCGGACATCCGGCCCGGGCCCTATGCCGTGGTCACCGTGGCGGATACGGGCTCGGGCATAAGCCCCGAGAACATCGAGCGCATCTTCGAGCCCTTCTTCACGACCAAGGGTCCGGGGCGTGGAACGGGTATGGGGCTCGCCATGGTGTACGGTACGGTCAAGGACCACGGCGGCTTCACGCGTGTCGAGAGCAAGTTGGGCGAGGGGTCGAGGTTCGAGGTGTATTTCCCGCTCGATGCGTCGCAGGCACCCGAGCGGCCCGCCCCGGAGGCGGACGGCGCCCAGCCTTCGAAGGGCGGGCGCATCCTCGTGGTGGACGACGAAGATCTCGTCCGCGACGTCGCGAGGACCATGCTGGAGGCATCGGGTTACGAAGTCGTCGCGGTGTCGAACGGCCGCGAGGCCGTGGACTACTACAGGGACCACGGCGACCGGGTCGATCTCGTTCTCATAGACATGGTCATGCCGGAGATGAGCGGTCTGGAGTGTTTCCGGGAACTGCGCCGCATAAACCCGGGCGTGCGCGCCGTGCTCTCCACTGGCTACGGCGCCAACGGCGAGGCCGGAGAGATGCTGAGGGAAGGCATGGCCGGGCTCGTGCTCAAGCCCTTCAGCAAGGGGGCGCTCACCGCGGCCGTGCGCGACGCCCTGGCCGAGGAAGCCCTCCCCGTGCGCTGAGCCGCTGGGCCTCGGGCTAGTGGGATTGCCCGCGCGCGGCTTCCCCGCCGCCGGCGCGGCCCGCCGGCATCCCGAGCTGCCAGAAGATGAACAGCATCTGGTCCGCGAGGTCCTCGATGTACGTCCCCGTCGGCTTCCCCCCGGAATGGCCGGCGCGCGTGTCGTAGTCGAGCAGCACCGGCTTTCCAGACGAGGTCGCGGCCTGCAGCAGGGCTGTCATCTTGCGGGCATGGCAGGGATCCACGCGCGTGTCCGCGTCCCCGGTGACGAAGAGGACGGCCGGATAGTCCGCGCCGTGGCGGACGTTGTGGTAGGGCGAGTACGCGTATATGTACTCGAATTGCCCGGGATCCTCGGACGAACCGTACTCGGGCACCCACCACGAGGCCACGAGGAACTTGTGGTAGCGGACCATGTCGAGCAGGGGATAGGTGCACACCACGGCGCCGAAGAGGTCCGGCCTCTGGGTCAGCGCCGCCCCGACCAGGAGCCCGCCGTTGCTCCCGCCCGAGATCGCCAGCCTCCCGGGCCTGGTGTAGCCGTTCTCGATGAGCCACTCGGCCGCCGCTATGAAGTCGTCGAAGGTGTTCTGCTTGTTCTCCAGCATCCCCGCCCGGTGCCATTCCTCGCCGAACTCGCCCCCGCCCCTGAGCCCGGGAAGGGCGAATACGCCGCCGTGGGCCATCCAGACCGCCGTGCGGGAGCTGAAGTAAGGAGTGACGGCATGGTTGAAGCCGCCGTAGCCGGTGAGAAGCACGGGCCGGTCGCCGTCGAGGGAGAGCTCCTTCCGATGGGCGAGAAACATGGGCACGCGCGTCCCGTCCTTCGACTCATACCAGACGAGCCTCGTCTCGTAGTCGTCGCCGGCGAAAGGCACGTCGGCCCTGAACCAGACGCCCCTCGCGCGCGCGCCGACGCTGTAATGGTAGATGGTGCGCGGCACGTGGAAGGAGGTGAAGGAGAAGAAGGCGATGTCCCGATCCCATCTGCCGGCGACGTTGCTCGCGTTGCCGAGCGAATCGAAGCCTATCTCGCCGGCCGGCTCGCCGTCGGGTTCGTATATCTCGAGCGAGGGGATCATGTCGGCCAGGTAGCGCGCGAACACCTTTCCGCCGGCGAGAGCGTGGCTCGTGAGCACCGCGTCGCGTTCGGGTATGATCTCCTCCCAGGCGTCGCGGACGGGGTTCTCCAGGTTCACCTTGATCACCCTTCCGTTGGGTGCGTTCCAGTCGGTCAGCAGGAAGAGGTCATGGCCGCCGATCGGCCCGTGGAACCTCGCCTCGATGTCGTTGACTATGGGCTCGATTGCGCAGCCGCGCTCCAGATCCGCGTAGTATATCTCGGTCTTTCGGGCCGCCGACCCGTGCCAGACGGTCAGCACCAGGAAACGCCCGTCGTCCGACAGGTCGACCGATACGCCCTTGCCCGGGCCGTAGCCGCTCCCGAAGATCTCCTCGTCCAGGGCCGGGTCGGTTCCCATGCGATGATGGTAGGCGCGCGGTCCCTCGTCGAGATACCTGGAGTAGTATATGCCGCCGTTTCCCGGTTCGAACACGACTTCATCGTAGCGGCCCCGCGGCAGCTCGTCCTCGAGGTCCCGCCGCGCGGCCATGTCGAAGAACCTGACGACGACCTCGTCCTCGCCGCCCTTGCGGAGGCTGTAGGCCAGCACCGCCCCGTCGAACGACACTCCCATGATACCGGGCGTGACCGACTGGTCTTCGCTCAGGGAGTCCGGGTCGACGAGCACCTCGTCGGGGCCGTCGAGGCCCCTCCGGGCGCATATCGATCCCAACTCCTCGCCGGCAAGCCTTCGGATGTAGAAATACCATTCCCCGCCGGCCGTGGGCGTGCCGTAGGAGTCCCGCCTTATGAGCGCTGTGAGCTCGGCCACGATTTCGGCCCGCCCCTCCAGTCCCGCGAGCACGGAGTCGGTGTATTCGTTCTGGGCGTCGATCCACGCCCTGGTCTCCGGGCTGTCCTGGTCCTCCAGCCAACGGTAGGGGTCGGTTATCTCCACCCCGTGTATGGTCTCGGTGACGTCCACGGTCCTCGTCGCCGGCGGCGGAGTGGCCTGAGCGGAGATCGCGCCCGACGCCGCGAGCGCGGCGGCGAGGAAGCAGGCCGCGGCGCTTCGATGGGGTTTGAGTCTTCTCATGATGCTGGGCTCCTTGCTGGTTGCGGTCTCACTCGACGATGAGGCGATTGTACCCGGGATGCACTCCTCCTGCAACTTCGGCTTTCCGCGCGAGTCAAATCATATTAGATTGGGGCGTCGCGGCGACCGTGACGACCCGAGACCGGGACGTGGACCGGGCGGGCCCGTTGTGGCCGGCCCAGCCGGAGGGAGGGTGGATGAAGACCTGGGTCATCGTCATCACGTGTGCAGTCCTCGTCGCCGTCATGACTCCCGACTCGGGGGCTGAGAGGACCCCGGCGCGGCCTTCGGAGCCGACCGGCTGCGCTTCCTCGGGGTTCGACGTCACGATCTCGGCGAGCCGCGGGTGGGGTGTCGTTCCGTTCAGGTCGATTTTCAGCGCCGTCGCCGTCGGGGCAGCCGACTCCATCGAGACGGTGTACTGGAGATTCGGCGCCGACGCCCCGATCGGGGCGGTCGGAGCGGTGTCGGCGTATACCTTCACCGAGCCCGTGGACTATCGGGTGACGGCCGAGATCGTCACGACCCGGCACGGCGTTCTCACCAGACAGATCACGGTATCCGGCTACGGGGCCGTTATGACGCTGACCTTCGACGACGGGCACAAGACCGTCCTCACGGACGCCGTGCCCCTGCTCGAGAGTTACGGGCTCGCGGCCACGGCGTACATAGTGCCGGCATGGACCTCGATCGATCCCGACGAGTACATGACCTGGGACGACATCGCCCTCGTCCAGGAAGCGGGCTGGGAGATAGGCAGCCACAGCATGACGCATCCCGATCTCACAGAGGTCGACCCGTACGACCTCGACTGGGAGATCGGGCAGTC
>JALGWA010000213.1 GCA_025774425.1 bacterium | reverse complement strand
AAACCGGCTACCATGAAGCCGTTCAGGCTGTCCGCGGGGGACGTCAGGGGGATGTTGAGAATGCAGCAAGTTCTCCCGTAGACGGAGAGCACTTCCCAGACGGCCTCGAAGCCCCGCTGTCTCGACGTGTTGAAGACGATGGGCGCATTGTCCGCCGGGCTCGGTTGCTTGAGAAAGCCGAAAACGCCGTGCTTTCCGGGATTGACGCCGGTGACGGCCGATGTCCAGGCCGGCGCCGAAGACGGGGGCAGCACCGTGACGAGGTCGGTGAAGAGGCCTTCCTCGATGACCCTCCTGAAGTTGGGGAGCCTGCCCTGCGCCGCGAGGTTCCTGACCCGGCCCGGGTCCAGGCCGTCGAAGCCGATGACCATGACCCTGCCCACGGGTTCGGCGGCCGCAGCGACCTTCCCTTCCCGGTCGCGTCCCCCGCAGCCGGCCGCCAGCAGCAGGGCGGCGAGGACGGCGGCCCCGAAGCGTCGCCCGCCGAGGGCGTTTGCCGCCCGGTCCGAGCGCCGAGTCCGATACGTTCGCATATCCAAAGATAACATGCGGACACCGGGCGTTCAAGCGGGCCGGACGCCCTAATTGGCTTGACGCTCTCCGGGCCTGATGGCATGATTGCCCTGCCCGCAGGGAGGGACGCGGGCGAAGGTCGGCCAAATGCTCAACATAAAGTCTCCGTTCATCGTACTAGCCGTCGTCGTCATCCTCGCCATCCTGCTTTCCCCCACGCCGGATGGCTTGACGAGGCAGGGCCAGAGCGCATTGGCCATACTGGCGATGTGTTTCATCCTCTGGACGACGGCCGCCATACCCTTGTCGGTGACGAGCCTGGTCGCCATCGCGCTTCTGCCTCTGCTCGGCGTGATGCGGGAGGGGGAAGCGTTTTCCCTCTTCGGCAACAGGGCGGTCTTCTTCATTCTCGGCGCCTTCATACTCGCGGGCGGCATGATGGCTTCCGGTCTCAGCACCCGTATAGCCCTCCTCTTCCTCAGGCGCTTCGACAGGAGCCCCAAGTCGCTCCTCTCCGGGATAGTGCTGTCATGCGCCTTCATGGCCCTCTGGATGCCCGCGCATGCGGTGGCGGCCTTCATGTTCCCCATCGTCCTCGAGATAGCGCGGGCGCTGGACCTCAGGCCGCGGGAGAGCAATTACGGCAAGGCGCTCTTCCTCTCGATGGCCTGGGGCTGCGTGGTGGGGGGCGTGGCGACCCTGCTTGGAGGGGCGCGGAACGCGCTCGCAATCGGCATCCTGGCCGAGAAATACGGCCAGAGCATAAGCTTCACGGAGTGGGTCGTCGCCGTGTTCCCGGTGACGGCGATACTCGTCGTCGTCGTTCACGTCGTGGTCTTCCGCTTCTTCAAGCCCGAGATAGACGACGTCAAGCCGGCCCGGGACGTGCTCGAGACCAAGGTCGGCCAGCTGGGCGCCATGTCATCGACGGAGAAGAGGGTGCTCGCCGTCATGCTCGTCACCGTGGTCTTCTGGGTCGTCTTCAGCGGCAGCCTGGGCCTCGCGACAATAGCCATCATGGGCGCCGCGGCGCTCTTCATCATACAGGCGATGACATGGCACGACGTCGAGAAGTACGTCAACTGGGGGGTCATATTGATGTACGGGGGCGCGATTGCACTTGCCAAGGCCCTCGAGATCACGGGCGCGGCCAAGTGGCTCGTGACGAGTTTCCTCGAACCGTATCGGCTCGGGCCCTTCGCTCTGCTGGCCGTGATCGGGCTGATCTCGATCATACTGACGGAGGCCATGAGCAACGCCGCAGTCGTCGCCCTGGTCCTGCCCGTCGCCTTCGAGCTGCTCGATGCGGGAAAGGGGCTGAGTCCCATCGCCGCCGTCTTTGCTGTTGCGGTTCCGGCGGGATTGGCTTTTACTCTACCCATAGGGACGCCGCCCAATGCGATCGCCTATTCGGCCCGGTATCACAGGCTGAGGGACTCGCTGCGGGTCGGGGTTCTCCTGAACATTATCGCTCTCTTGACATTCCTTGCCGTCGCCAGGTTCTACTGGCCGCACCTGGGCATATTCTTGGGGGACGGATGAGATGGGTTATCTGATGCTGGTTCTCTCACCGACGCGGGATAACCCCAAGTCCGTGGACCTCGCCCTCTCACTGGTCGCCAAGACCAAGCGGCCGCTGCTGGCTGTCTTCATCGCCGACCTCCGGCTGACCGAGGGAATATCGGGCAAGATCGTCGACATAGGCTTCCTCGGCGACAGCGTCAGCACGCATATCGAGGAAGCCGTGCTCAAGGACTACGAGGCCAGGGGGAGGAGGGAGCTGGAGGAGGTCAAGGAGAAGGCGGCGGCGCTCGGCATCCCGTGCGAGACCTTGATACGCCGGGGCTACTACGTGGAGGAGATCCTGAGGATGGCCGCCGAGAGGGAAATCGAGGATATCATCGTCTCGCGCGCCGAGAGGTCGAGGCTGTCGAGGAAGCTGCTCGGATCGGCCGTAAACGACCTCTTGGAGCGGGCTCCATGCCCGGTCATGGTGGTGGACGACTCGGATCCGGAGAGCGCGGGTCGAGGGCCTCACTCCAGCGGGTCCCAGTCCGCATAGCCCGCCGTGGCCAGGGACGTCCTCCCCTCGTACCGCACGGTATAGTCGTAGTTGTATCCCCAGCCTACGTATTCCGAGTCCCCGCCGCCGACGGTCGTTATCAGTATGCGGTTGGGGAAAGAGCCGATCGCCGCCGCGCGGTCGGCGGGCCACTCGGCGTCGCCGGCGCTGACGTCGATGGGGACCCAGCCGTAGCCGGGCAGGTAGACCTCTGTCCACCTGTGGAAAACGTCATCCATGCTGGCCTCGTCCCCGCGCTCGACCACTCCCGCGCAGAAGCGCGTCGGAATGCCCGCCCCTCGGGCCATGGCCATGAAGACGAACGAATACTCCGAGCATGAGCCCGTCCCCCTCTCGAGGATATTGGGTGCGGTGTCCCACCCGCCGACGCGCTCATAGTCGACCCGCTCGTTGACGTATTCGAATATCCGGCGGGCGATCCAGTAGGGATTGTCTTCGTCTCCGACGGCTTCCTCGATCGCCTCCTGGATGCGGGGGTCGTCGATCTCGAGTCTCGCCCCGTCGACGGTGTATTGTCTCCTGATGTCGGCGGGGATCTCCCGCAGGGATCCCACCTTCTCGGGGAGGATGTAGAACCGGCGCTTGGAGATCTCGGCGTCGACCTTGTACCAGACGCGGCGCTCCTCGCCGGGGGCGAGGTCGGCGAGCGTGAAATGGAAGTACTCCTGGCCCCACTTGTCCCGGACGATGCCCGCCATGCCGTCCGAACATGTCACTTCCGACAACAATCTCTGGTGCCCCAGGTCGTTGCGGGGGACGGCGAGGTAGACGTCGCAGGCCTCCAACCCCCCGGGTCCTTCGCAGCGCGCCCGGAAGGTGAAGTGCACCCGCGCCCTCTTGGGATCGTGCAGGCTGGAGACTTCATCGCCGCGTGCGACGAGCGCGTAGAGGCTGTCGGTCTGATAGTCGACGTTCCACAGCAGGTCGTCCCCGCAGGCGAGTCCGCGCGCGTACGCCCCGGGAGCATCGACGGCGAGTACGACCCAGCCCCTGTCGGGCTCGAGCATGTACAGCCGGTCCTTTCTGCGGTCACAGACCCAGACATAGTCGCCGTCCGACGCGAGTCCGTTCGAGCAGGACGATGGCGCCTTGAAAGAGCGCACGGGGGTGCCGTCGGCCGGGTCGAGCTCGACGATCGTCCGCGCGGACGCGTCGCACGCCCAGAGGCGGCCGCCGTGCCATGCGAGGCCGGTGGTGACGTCGCTCGGGGCCGCTATCACGCCGACGACCTTGCGGGTGGTCATGTCGATCTTGTATATGCCGGTCTCGTCGTAGCCGGACACCAACAGGCATCCGTCGCCGTATGCGAGCCCGAGGGGGAAGAAGGCGGGGCAGGCGACCGAGTCCACGCGGGCCCCC
>JALGWA010000212.1 GCA_025774425.1 bacterium | reverse complement strand
CAAGGCCGGCGAGGACGAGGTCATGGCCGTCGCCCTCGAGGCGGGCGCGGAGGATGTCAAGGATGAGAAAGAGTTCTTCGAGGTCGTCACAGCCCCGAAAGACTTCGACAGGGTGAAGCGCGCCTTCGACGAGAAGGGCATCAAGTACTCGAGCGCGGAACTGACGCGGAACCCGCAGACTTTCGTGAAGGTCGAGGGCAAGCAGGCGTCGCAGATCCTCAAGATCATGGACCTTCTCGAGGACCATGACGATATCCAGAAGGTCTACGCCAACTTCGACGTTCCCGATGAGGTGATGGAGGAACTTACCGGGGAGTAGGCCGATGGTGGTTCTCGGAGTCGATCCCGGCACCAGGAGAACGGGCTACGCGGTCGTCGAAGCGAGGGGCGGCCGGGTCTTCTTCGTGCACTCGGGGGCTCTCTGTCCGGCTGCCGGGCTACCCTTCCACCAGAAGCTGAAGCACATATACGAAGGACTCCGGGCCATCGTAGCCGAGTACAGCCCGGACGAGGTAGCGGTCGAAGACGTTTTCGTGAAGGCCAACCCGCGCGTGGCGCTCCGGATGGGTCATGTCAGGGGTGTCGCCCTTCTCGCGGGCGCCGTGAGCGGTGTGGTCGTCGCCGAGTACGCGCCGCGCGAGATCAAGCAGGCCGTGGTCGGGAACGGGAACGCCTCCAAGGAACAGGTCAAGTTCATGGTGAACGCGCTGCTCCGGCTCACCGGGGACCTTTCGGAGGACGAGTCGGATGCGCTTGCCGTCGCCATAACCCACGTCCACCGGACGGCGGAAGAAGGCTCACCCGTTGATATCCTACATAAGAGGTATTCTTGCTGAGAAATCGCCGGCGAGGATCGTCGTCGAGGCCGGCGGAGTCGGCTACGAGGTCCTGATACCGCTCTCGAGCTACGACTCGCTGCCGCGCCTGGGAGACGAGGTGCTCATACATACGCACCATCACGTCAGGGAGGACGTCCAGCAGCTTTACGGCTTCGCGAGCGAGCGGGAGCGGCAGGTGTTCAGGATGCTGATCTCAGTCTCCGGCGTCGGCCCGCGGCTCGCCCTGAGCGCGCTCTCGGGCGCGAGCGCGGACGGCATAGCCGGTGCGATCGTGCGGGAAGCGGTGGATGAGCTCATGCTCATCCCGGGGATAGGCAAGAAGACGGCCCAGCGGCTGATCGTCGAGCTCAAGGGCAGGATAGCCGAGGAGGAGGTTCTCGTGGTCGCGGGCGCCGCGGCGGGCGACCCGGGCACGCGCGAGGCCATCGAGGCCTTGATGGCGCTCGGGTTCACGCGCTCGACGTCGAAGAAGGCGGTCGAGAAGGCCGCAGGCGAATGCGACGGCAGGCCGTGTGTGGAGGAGTTGGTGAGAAATGCCCTCAGACATACCTAGAAGAGCACGCAAGCCCGGTCCCGGACCGTCCGGGGAGCCGCGCGGCGTAACGAGCCCCGAGGCCTATGACGACGAGCGCGAGTTCGACAAGACGCTGAGGCCGAGGAGCTTCGACGAGTTCGTCGGTCACGAGAAGCTCAAGGACAATCTCAGGGTTTTCATCGAGGCAGCCAAGAGGCGCGGCGAGGCGCTCGACCACGTGCTCTTCTACGGGCCGCCGGGCCTCGGCAAGACCACGCTCGCCAACATCTGCGCCATAGAGATGGGCGTCGCGCTGACCGCGACGTCCGGGCCGGTGATCGAGAGGCCGGGCGACCTCGCCGGAGTGCTGACCAATCTGAAGGAGAGGAGCGTCCTCTTCATCGACGAGGTGCACAGGCTCAATCATATCGTCGAAGAGTACCTCTACCCGGCGATGGAAGACTACACGCTCGACATCATGCTCGACCGCGGCCCGAGCGCGAGGTCGATCAAGCTCAACCTGGAGAAGTTCACGCTCATAGGGGCCACGACGCGCGCCGGGATGATCACGTCTCCGATGAGGGCGCGCTTCGGCGTCGTCGCGAGAATAGACTTCTACCCGCCCGACGACCTCAAGACCATCGTCAAGCGCTCGGCGCGCATCCTCGAGGTCGAGATCGAGGAGGACGGCGCCTTCGAGATCGCGAGGCGGTCGAGGGGGACGCCGAGGATCGCCAACAGGCTCCTGAGGCGCGTCCGCGATTTCGCCCAGATCAAGGGCGACGGCAGGATCACCAAGCCCGTCGTCACGCTCGCCCTCGAAGCCATGGAGGTCGACGAGCGGGGCCTCGACGACATGGACAAGCGCATCCTGACCACCATAATCGAGAAGTTCGGCGGCGGCCCCGTGGGCATCGGCACGCTGGCGACGGCGGTCGGCGAGGAGGGCGAGACGATCGAGGAGATCTACGAGCCCTACCTCGTGCAGGAAGGCTTCATCGAGAGGACGTCCCGCGGCCGCGTGGCCACGGAGCTCGCCCGGCGGCACTTCGGCGCCGGCGGGGGACGCGGCGAGCCGACGCTGTTCGGCTCCTGAGCGATGGCAGATCTCACGACCGCCGACTTCGACTACGACCTCCCACCGGACTACATCGCCTATCATCCCACGGGAAAGCGTGACGAGTCGCGCCTCCTCGTCCTCGAGCGGGCGTCGGGCGCGATCGAGCATCGCGTCTTCCGCGACCTCACCCGCTACCTCGGCGCGGGCGACCTGCTGGTCGTGAACGACACACGCGTGATCAAGGCGCGCCTCGCCGCGCGGAAGCGCGGCACGGGCGGGCGGGTCGAACTCCTCCTGCTCCGGGAGGCCGAGGGCGGCCTCTGGCAGGCGCTGGTGTCGCCGTCGCGGAGGGTGCACGAGGGCACGGAGCTCGTGCTCGAGAGCGGCGAGGGGGTGACGGTGGAGAAGCGCCTCAGCGGCTCCATGCGCCTCGTCCGGCTCGATGTGCCCGACGTCCGCGCCTTCCTCCGGGAGAAGGGCGCGGTGCCGCTTCCTCCCTACATAAGACGCGAGCCCGTGGCCGAGGACGAAGAGAGGTATCAGACCGTCTACGCCGAGCGCGAGGGTTCGGTGGCCGCGCCGACGGCCGGCCTGCATTTCACGGCCGAAACGCTCGCCGCCCTGCGGGCCGCAGGCGTGAGCATCGCCCGGGTGACGTTGCATGTCGGCATGGGGACCTTCATACCCGTCAAGGCCGAGCGGCCCGAGGAGCACACCCTCGAGCCCGAGTACTTCGAGGTCGGCCCGGAGGCAGCCCGGGCCCTCGGCGCCGCGCGGCGTGAGGGGCGGCGCATACTCCCCGTGGGCACGACCTCGGTGCGCGTACTCGAGACGCTCGCCGACCGCTTCGGCGCGGACGCGCCTCTCGGCGCCGCCTCGGGCTGGACGTCCAAGTTCATCTACCCGCCCTATGAGTTCAGGCTCGTCGACGCCCTGATCACCAACTTCCACCTGCCCCGGTCCACGCTGCTCATGCTGGTTTGCGCTTTCGCGGGCCGCAGGTTTGTGTTAAATGCATACGAGGAAGCGATCAGAGAGAAGTACCGATTCTACAGCTACGGCGACGCCATGCTGATCATCTGAGAGCCGGCCGGCGGTGGCCGGACGGCCGAGGAGCCCGGGTTTGGAATTCGAGGTCGTACACGTCGACGGGGGCACCGGCGCGAGGGCCGGTCTCCTGCACACGCCGCACGGCACGGCGCATACGCCGGCCTTCATGACCGTGGGGACCCAGGCGACCGTCAAGACGCTGGCGCCGGTGGACCTCGAGAGTGCCGGCGTGGAGATAGTGCTCTCCAACACGTATCATCTCTACCTGAGGCCCGGCCCGGACGTCATCGCCCGCGCCGGCGGCCTTGCGCGCTTCATGTCCTGGGACGGGATCACGCTCACCGACTCCGGCGGCTTCCAGATATTCAGCATGGCCGACTTGACGCGCATCCGGCCCGAGGGTGTCACCTTCCGCTCGCATCTCGACGGTTCCGAGCATGTCTTGAGCCCCGAAGACATCATCCGCATACAGGGCAAGATAGGCGCCGACATCAT
>JALGWA010000211.1 GCA_025774425.1 bacterium | reverse complement strand
GTCCTCGACGGACTTCATGTCATACTGGGTCACTATCTCGCCCTTGCCGCCGCGGTAGAGGGGAACATAGTCTATCAGTTTGCCCGGAGCGATGAGAACACCAGCCGCGTGAGTCGACGCATGCCTGGCCAGGCCCTCGAGTTTCCGGCTCAGGGCGATGAGGTCGCCGTACTCCTCGCTCTCGGCCGCCTCCTTGAGCTCGGCGACGCGTTCGAGCGCCGAGTCCAGTGTGATCCCGACCTCCGCCGGGATCAATTTGGCGATGCGGTCGACCTCGGAAAGCGGGACCTTGAGCACGCGGCCGACATCCCTTATGGCCGCCCGCGCGCCGAGGGTCCCGAAGGTTATGATCTGGGAGACGCTCTCCCTGCCGTACTTCTCGGCCACGTACTCTATGATCTCGTCGCGACGCCGGTCGCAGAAGTCGATGTCGATATCCGGCATGCTGATCCGCTCGGGATTGAGGAAGCGCTCGAAGAGGAGCCCGAACTCGAGGGGATCTATATCGGTGATCCCAAGGCAGTAGGAGACGATGCTCCCGGCCGCCGAGCCCCTGCCCGGACCGACGGCGATGCCCATCTGCCTGGCCTTGTCGATGAGGTCCTTGACGATGAGGAAGTAGCCCGAGTACTTCATCTGCTCGATTATGCGGAGCTCGTAGTCCAGTCGCTCGGCGGCCTCCGGCGGAGCGTCCGGGTAGCGGCGCATGAGCCCCTCGCGGGCGAGGCTCTCGAGATAGGAGTCCGCGTCGGAAAAGCCCTCCGGAATGGGGAAGTTGGGAAGCTGCACGACGCCCAGCTCGAGCTCGAGGTTGCATTTCTCGGCGACTTCGACCGTGTTGACGACGGCCTCGGGCAGGTCCTTGAAGAGCTCCTTCATCTCCTCGGGCGTCTTGAGATAGAACTGGTCGTTGGCGAAGCGGAGCCTGTCGGGGTCGTCGAGGTCGCGGCCCGTCTGTATGCAGAGGAGGATGTCCTGCGCCCTGGCGTCTCCCTGGTATATGTAATGGCAGTCATTGGTGGCGACGATGGGGATGTTCATTTCCTTCGAGAGGTCGATGAGCCCTCTCGTCGCCTTCTCCTCCTCCGCGAGCCCGTGGTCCTGCACCTCGAAGTAGAAATTGCCGTCCCCGAAGATGTCCCTGAGCCGGCCCGCCGCCGCCCGGGCGTCCTCCGGCCTGTCTTCGATTATCGCCGCGCTCACTATTCCCTTTATGCAGGCCCCCAGGGCGATCAGGCCGCCGGAGTGTTCGGCGAGGAGGTCGAGATCCACCCTCGGCTTGTAGTAGAAGCCCTCGGTGTAGCCCTTGGAGGAGAGCTTCATCAGGTTGCGGTAGCCCTCCATGTCGCGGGCGAGGAGGATGATGTGGTTCAAGGACTCCCACGTGCCGCGCTTCGAGGTCTTCTTTTCGAACCTGCTCCCCCTCGTCACATACAGCTCGCAGCCGACGATCGGCTTGAGGCCCGACTTGATCGCCGTCTTGTAGAAGAAGACCGCTCCGAACATCGAGCCGTGGTCGGTGAGGGCGAGCGCGGGCATGTTGAGCTGGGTCGCGCGCTCCGCATACGCGGGGATGCTGCCGGCGCCGTCGAGCAGGCTGTAGTCCGAGTGCACGTGGAGATGGACGAAGTCGGCATGCTTCAAGAGAGGTCACCTGCCTGCAGCAAGGGCGTTATGTCAAGCTCAAGCGAGCGATGTTGCAACCGGAAAGAGCCGCCGGACGACCCGCCCGTCACCTCACGGAGACCAGGCGTTCGACCGAAGTCCTGTTACCCATCTTGTCCTTGACTTCCAGCGTAAACTCATGCTCGCCTTCCCGCAAGCGTTTTCTCGTACGGCCGGTGATGAGACCCGTATCCGGATCGTAACCCACTATGGCCGCCTCCCCGTCGACGAAAGCCGCGACGGTCCCGGGGTCTATGCCGGAGCCCGCATCGACGGCGCGGGCGGTGAACAGGTACCTGCCGTCCTCCCGCCGGCCCTTCCCCCTGAAGCCGCTTATCTCGGGAGGCCTCCGGTCCTCGAGCACGACGAGATCCTCCAGGAAATCCGTCTCGAAGCACACGACGCCGCTCGAATCCGCCCTCGCCCGGAAGGAAGCCTTCCCGCCCCGGTCGGCGAACACACCCTGCTTGACGGTCATCCCGCCCTCGCGGAGCGCAAGGCAGACCCTCGCCTTCTCGCCGAAGAAAGTGCCCGCCGGCTCGAAGACGACGCCTCCGAGGGAGTCCGTGTAGCCCTCGAAATATCGAGGGGCCTCCTCCCTGTAGCCGAGGAGCACGCCCGGCCGCATGTCGCGCGGGACCTCGATGCGCAGCCTGAACGACTCCGTCAGGAGGACGCTGCTCGACGCCCGCTCCAGGCAGGCGACCGGAGCCCCGGCGACGGCCGCCGCCTTCCCGGTTCCGTATCTCATCACCACGCGCGCCTGCACGGCGTCCCCGGAGCAGCGGGGGACGTACGACGCGCGGTAAACGCCGTCGCCGACGGGCTGGAGAACGACCTCGTGCATCCTTATGCCCTCGAAGATCCGGACCGCCGGCAGCTCGCTGGGTGCGACTGCGCTCCCGGCGGCTATCCGCAGCGCCCTCCCCGTGACCTCGAGGTCCAGATGGGGCTCCCCGCCGCCCCCACCGGGTCCGGGCAGCCGAAACCGCCCCTCCCTGGCGAACCCCGGCCCGCCCGTGACGCGGCACCTCATCTCCACGGCGCCGCCGGGCGCCGGGAAAGTGAACTCGCGCCGACCGGCGCCGGCGGGGCCCGCTCGAACCGGCGTCCACGGGCCGCCGGCGGCCCTGTACCACAGGTCGACCCGCGAAGTGTCCGGCCGGACGCGGACTTCGACCCGCGCCCCGCCGTCGGTCCTCTCGGCCTTGAACTCCTCGAAACTCGGAAACTCACCGTAGCGGAACGGCAGCACGGCGGTCGCCGTGTTTCCGCAGGCATCGGCCACGTCTATGCGAAGCTCGTGAGGGCCCGGGGCGAATCCACCGTAGCCGGTGTCGGGATGCGCGACGTCGAAGCCGCCGAAATCGAGATTCCAGGGATTGAAGAGTCTCACGTATTTCCTGCCGTCCCCGCCGAAGTCGTAGAGCGACCACACGTAGTTCTTCTTCGAGAAGGGAAACCTGCGGAGGTCGAGCCTCCAGACGAGGTCTCCGTCGACATAGGCCTCGTAGAGGACGGGCGAAGTCAGACGGCCGCATGCGGTATAGTCGGACGCGGAGACCATCACCCCGAAGTCCCCGCCGATCGAGAGCGTGTCGGGACGGGCGAAGTCTTCCAGCGTCAGGCCGACGAAGTCCCCGTCGATCGAGGTCCGGCAGCCGGCGGGCACCACGCGCACGGCCTCGATCACGGGCGCGAGCGTATCGACGCAATCGAGATAGCGGGGGAAGGGGTTGATCTTGAGATGGTCATACATGCCCGATCGGATCTCGAAGTGCAGATGCGGCGGACCCCAGCCCGTGGAGCCGCTCCAGCCGATGGTGTCACCCCGCGCGAAAGTGACTGCATACGGCTCATTGTAGATGTCCACCTCGTACGAGCCGCGGAGGTCCTGCTCGCGCTCCACTGCCTCTTCGATCTCCGGCGCGAAGGCCGAGAGGTGACCGTAAACCGCTATCCTGCCGTCGGCCAGCCGCAGGTAGAGCGCCTTGCCGTAACCCTCGTTCCTCACGCTGACCCGCCACACCCAGCAGGAATCCACCGCCGCGACGGGCGCGCCCTCGACGCCCCCGGTCGAGAGATCGACGCCGCCGTGGAGGTGGCCGAAGCGCCAGCTTCCGAAGGCCGACGTGCGGCAGAAGTCGCGGTCCGGGAGGAGACGCCCCGCGGCGCCCGCATCGCCGGCGGCGAGGCCGACGAAGAGCGCGCAGACGACGCCGGCATGAGTCAGGCGGCTTGTGGTTGTCATATCAGGCTACAACCTAAACCATGCGCCCCGCCATTTCAAGCTCCTC
>JALGWA010000210.1 GCA_025774425.1 bacterium | reverse complement strand
TGCACGCTCGGCCCCGACTACAAGAGTCCCCCTGTTCCCGCGCCGGGGACATTCCGGGAGAGTGCGCCGGCCGCCGAGTCGGTCGCCGACGTGCCGTGGTGGGATCTCTTCGGGGACTCGGTTCTGGTCGCGCTGATCGACAGCGCGCTGGTCAACAACCGGGACCTGCGTGGCGCGGTTGCGCGCATCTCGGAGGCGCGGGCCTCGCTGGGCATAGTACGGTCGCAGCTGTTCCCCCGGCTCAACTACTCGGCGGACGGGTCGTACACCGGATCGCTCGGCGAGGACGGCCAGGCCGACGGGGTGGGCGGGGTGTCCATAGCCGCCTCGTGGCAGATCGACCTGTGGGGGCGGATAAGGCGCAGCAAGGAGGCGGCGCTCGAGGAGCTCCTCGCCACCGAGGAAGCCTACCGCGGCGTGACCATTTCTCTCGTCGCCGAGGTCGCCAATGCCTACCTCGTGCTGCGCGACGTCGACAATCGGCTCGAGATCTCCAAGCAGACGCTGGCGCTGTGGAAAGAGAGGCTCGGCGTCGTCCAGGCGCGTTTCGACGCCGGAGTGATCACCGAGGTGGATCTCAACCAGGCCCAGATAGAGGTGTTCAAGGCTGAGGCGCAGGTGCAGACATACGAGCGCCTGCGGGGGCAGACTGAGAATGCGCTCAGCGTGCTGATCGGGGAGCCGCCGGGTGACATCGAGCGCGGTCTGGCGCTCGATGAACAGATATTTCCGCCCGAGCTTCCGGTCGGGCTCCCATCGGATCTTCTCCGACGGCGGCCCGACGTCCTTGAGGCCGAGCGCAGGCTCCACGCCCAGACCGCGCGGATCGGCGCAGCCAAGGCGCTCCGGTTCCCGCAGTTCGACCTGACCGGTGACATCGGCGCACAGTTCGCAGGTGCGACCACGGGGATCTTCGGCATCGGGGCGGCGCTGCTGGGACCGATCTACAACGCCGGGGAAATCACAAACGAGATCCGGGTCGAAATAGCGCGGACCGAGGAGCTCCTGAACGCCTACGAACAGACTATCCTCAACGCCTACCGTGAGGTCGACGACGCGCTCATCGCTCTGCGGACCTACCGCGCCGAGGTCGACGCCCGGGAGCGGCAGGTGGCTGCGGCGAAGAGCGCCGCCGAACTGTCCTGGGTCCGCTACGAGGGCGGTTTGACCAGCTATCTCGAGGTGCTCGACCTGCAGCGTTCGTTCTTCTCCTCGCAGATCAAGGCGTCCGAGACGCTGCAGCTGGAACTCACGTCGGTCGTGCGCCTCTACCAAGTGCTCGGCGGTGGATGGGTCGCGGCGCAGGATACGCTGGGCGCCGCCGCCGGCATCGTGCCGAGAGCGGAAGAAGCGGAGAGCAGGTAGGAGGGCGTTCCCGGAGTCGGGGCAAGACCCGTCCCGGATCTGAGGCCTCCCGCGCGTTCGCGCCCCTCACTTGCGATTCCGGTCCGGGCGTCTCAATGCAGCGAGGACGATCATCGTGCGGTGATCACAGATACTGGCGACGACTCCCCAAGCGCCGTCAAGATAGGGCCCGCCTTACGTTCTTTTCCCAGAAGTCACGGTAGCTTCTTCTTGTGGTCTCCACATAGGGTCTCCTCTGATCGACAAGCTCGCTTCGAGACAGCCCGTCGAACGCGAGGCCCCTTTCCTGGGCCCTTGCGAAGTACTGGTTATCGGCTGTGTTGCAGAACTTGCACGCTGTCACTATGAAGTCAGGGTCATCGCGCAGCGGGTGGCCTTTCGGAAGCAGATGGTCCACCGTCAGAGAGAGCCAGTTGTCGAAAGATTCGCGGCCGTCGAGGCCGCAGTACTGGCAGATGAACTCGTCCCGAGCAAAGATGGGGTGACCATACCCGCGTAGAGAGTCGCTGTAAGGAGTCATATCTTTCTCCACCTGACAAGGCGCTGTGCCGAGGCCGCCTCCTCCGATCTCGGCCGGGATCCGGAGGCCGGACCGGCACGCAGCCCAGCGCCCGACCGGGGCCGAGAGCCTCCTCGGGCCGGTCTACCTCACGAGCACGACACGCCTTGACTCCCGCCCGAGGGGGCCCGTGCATCTCAAGAAGTACACGCCCGATTCCTCACGCCTTCCCGACTCGCCCCTGCCGTCCCGGCGGACCTCGTGGGCCCCGGCCACGTGGTGGCCGCCACTCTCCCGGCCGAATCGCCCGCGCAGTACATCACAAGCGGTGGGGGTGGGTCAACGCCCGCCGTTGCCGCTCGCACAGCTGCCTTCCGAAAGTCCAGGGGTCGTTCCTGGGTGGAAGGTCGACCGGCGGTTTCGTTTCTCGCCGGGCCGGCGCTCCGCCGGCTTGAGTGTGCGGCATACTTCCCGGCAGGGGTCGGGCCCGGTTTCTACCTCGGGCTGAAACCGGGCCCGGGAACTCGCAGCTCCGTTCGGTACCCCTTTGTCCATACTCAATAGTCGCCAAGCGCCGGATATGGTTCCAACCAGATTACAGGTTTCGGCTCCAGCCCCGTTTCGGACACATGGCGGCTTAAGGTTTTGACTAGCGTGGCTCCGGCTGGTATTATCGAGGCCTGGCCGGCCGAGGGGTCGGCAGCATGGAAACAGTGCGAGCCGGGGAGCGTGATTGCGGGCTTCGGGGCAACCAAGACATCAAGCGGGTTCTCGCGACGTGCATTGCATGAGGGTCCACCCATACCTGTGGAATCCGTGCGAGCCCGCGTGCTGCGGGAAAGGAGCATGGGGATGAAGTCACGGGCACTCATATTCGCGTTTGCGCTTTTTCTCCTGTCATGTCTTTTCACGGGCTGCGGGGGCGACGGCACCACCGGCCCCGGTAGTGACGTGGTCAGGATATCCGACGAGGTCTTCGTTGTTTCCGACTCCGCCGACGTCAGTCTGTCCGAGATAAGGGACTCCACTTACGTTTTTCTCTTTTCCGGTGACGCTCCCGATATCTCGCCGGGCGATATCATCGTGGGCATCGAACGCGGGGGTTATCTACGCCGGGTGACTTCGGTTACGAGCGCAGCGGGCAGCCTCATCGTCGAGACCGCATGGGCGGCCCTCACCGACGCCGTGATTTCCGGGCGCGCCGACACCACCTTCGAGATCGATCCCGACAGCCTGCTTCTCATGGCCGGCTGCGGCGCGGCCGCGCCCCGGGGTGATGCCCGACTCGCCCCGGGGGTCGTGTATCTCGCACCGGGCGTCTCGATCACCGGCTCGGGCCTGGACCTCTCAGGGGTGACGCTCTACTCCGGCCCCGTCGGCGAGTCGGACCTGTCTGTGGTCATACAGGAGGGTTCGATCGAGTTCGCGCCCGCGGTGGACATAGGTATCGCTGTTGCGGGAAGGCAGGTCTCCGACTTCCACGTCAGCGTGGCCGGGGAGCTCGCTTTCACATGCGTCGCCGACATGGAGGCGACCGGCGCCCTGGAGCAGAGCGGCGATTCCCTGCTGGCCAGCTTCGGCTTCGCCGCGGTCCATCACTTCGGGTCCTTTCCGGTCGTCGAGGTGATCACGCTGAGCTACTGGGCCGGATTCGATCTCGATGTGTCGGACCGGGCGGTGTGCAGCATGGGCTGCGACGGGGAGGTCGACGTGGAGGCCGGGGCGAGGCTCCGGGGGGCTACATGGAGTGACATCTGGACGGCCGACGGCGAGTTCTACGAGCGCACGTTCGAGTGGTCCGGCGATTCCGACATAGACGGGAGGGTGTATGTCGAACCGCGGGTGGACGTCGCGTTCTACGGTGTGGGAGGGCCGTTCATCGAGACCGAGTCCTATGTCAGGACGGTCTGCGAAGGGGAAGCGGCAACCGACATGGCGTGGGAGCTTCTCGGGGGAGCCGCCGGCCGGGTGGGCTTCGACGTCGGCCTGCTCGATTATGACATGGCCGGCCACTCCGGAGATCTGCCATTTTACGAATCGCGTGTCGACTCCGGAACCCTGGCCGAGTGGGACCTGGTTTACAGCGAGGACTTCTCCTCGGAG
>JALGWA010000209.1 GCA_025774425.1 bacterium | reverse complement strand
GCTACCGCGAGCTGCCCAGGACGCTTTCATAGAGTTCCCCGCCGGGAGGAGCGTGTTCACCACTCTTGAACCCAGGGGCGCTGTAGCGTCTTTCCTTCGAGGATCGGTCCAAACGCGTGCTGAATTCACGCCCCACGCAGGGAACTCTCTTCGCTAAATCTCATTTTGTGCGAGGAGATGCAGTTGTGTCAAGCTTTTTCTGGGGAAGAGGGCCTCGGCCGACGGGAACCTCACGTTGACAACGGCGACGCGTGCCGCTACAATGCCGCCGAGGAGATGCATTGGACGGAACCGACATAACATACACTTCCGAGTTGCGGCGCAAGCTTCTGCACCTCTTAGCGGTGTTCATCCCCGTCGGCTACTACCTCTGGCCGAGCGAGGCGCAAGCCAAAGCGCTTCTTGTCGGCTCGATGATAGTGGCGATCGCCGTGGACACTTTCAGGCTGGGCGAGCCCCGATACAGGAACCTCTTGCACAGCCTGAGCGGGGAGCTCATAAGGCCGGGCGAGAAGACGAATCTCCTGGGCTCGACCTGCCTGCTGATATCTTCGGCGATCACGGTCTTCCTGTTCTCCAAGGAAGTGGCGGTCGCGGCGCTCTGTTTTCTCATCGTCGGGGACACGGTGGCGGCCCTGGTCGGGAGGAGATTCGGCAGGATCCATCTCTTCGGGAGGAAGACCGTCGCCGGGAGCCTGGCTCTGTTCGTGTCCACCGTCGGCGTGGGTTCGCTGATCCCGGGCCTGAGCGGCGGCACGGTTCTGGCCGGAGCGGTGGTGGCGGCGGTGGTGGAGGCGTTGCCGCTACCCTTGGACGACAACTTCTCGATTCCCATTCTCTCCGGCGTAGCCATGACGCTGGCGCGCGCTTTGGGCGGCTAGGGACCTCCCCGGGAGACTATTCCCTTGACAAACATTACTTGTTGGAATACCCTGGATACGTGGCTGTAGAAGTGATTTGCTCTATGCAAGAAGGAGGGTAGTAAGCGAATGCCGCGTGGCAAGGTCAAATGGTTCAATGAAGCTAAGGGCTACGGCTTCATTGTCCAGGACGAAGGACCTGAGGTTTTTGTCCACTATTCCGCCATCGAAGGCGAGGGGTTCAAGACCCTTGCGGCAGGCGAGGAAGTGGAATTCGAAGTCAGAGAGGGAGAAAAAGGCCCTCAGGCGACAAAGGTAGTCAAGGTCTAAGAGTTATTCGTTGACATAGACGATTTCTCTGGAACGGCAATCCCGGTCGGACTCCCACCGGCCGGGTTTTGCTTTTCGGGGCGACAACTGCTTGCAGGCCGCCGCGGCGTCTGTTAGATTCGACTGCGGGAAAGAGAGCCATGGTTACAGGACTTCTCACCAGGATTTTCGGGACGAAATCCGAGCGCGATCTCAAGAAGCTGAGACCGGTGCTCGAGGACGTCAACGACCACTACTTCAAATGCTTCGCGCTCTCGGATGCGGAGCTCCGCCGCAAGACCGAGGAGTTGAAGCAGGATCTCGCCGACGGCAAACATCCGGACGACGTTCTCCCGGAGGCCTTCGCGGCCGTCAAGGAGATGTCGAGGCGCCTGCTCGGACGGACCTGGTCGGTCTGCGACATCGACACGACCTGGAACATGGTGCCGTTCGATGTCCAGGTGCTGGGGGCCGTCGTCCTCAATCAGGGCAGGATAGCCGAGATGGCCACGGGTGAGGGCAAGACCCTCGTCGCGACCATGCCCCTCTACTTCAACGCGCTCACGGGCAAGAGCGCGCACCTGGTCACGGTGAACGATTACCTCGCGAGGCGCGACGCCCGCTGGATGGGCAGGCTGTACGAGATGATGGGCCTCACCGTCGGCTGCATACAGCATGACATGACCAGCCCCGAGCGGATAGAGGCCTACCGGGCCGACATCACTTACGGCACGAACAACGAGTTCGGTTTCGACTACCTGCGCGACAACATGGCCACGCGGCTGGAAGACCGCGTGCAGAGGGGGCATCACTACGTCATCGTCGACGAGGTGGACAGCATATTGATCGACGAGGCGAGGACGCCGCTCATAATCTCCGGTCCCGCGGCGGTTTCGACGCACAAGTTCGAGGTCTTCAAGCCGATAGTCGAGCGCCTCTACCGCGAGCAGATCAAGCTCGTGAACAACCTGCTCGCCGAAGCCGAGAAGTCACTCGAGGAAGGCGACGAATTCGACGCCGGCGCCAAGATGCTCTGTGCGAGGCGGGGAGCTCCCAAGAACCGCAAGCTCTTCCGCCTGATGGAGGACGGCAGGCTTCGCAAGCTGGTCGAGTCCGTCGAGACCGATCTGATGAGGGACAAGCGCCTGCGCGAGGTCGACGAGGAGCTGTATTTCGCCATCGACGAGAAGTCCAACACGGCCGAGCTGACGGAGAAGGGCCGGCGCTTCCTCGAGAGACATTACAGGGGCCCGAGCTCCGAGGCCGAGAGACCCGCGGGCGGAGCCGTGAGGCCGGAGTTGCACCTCGAAAGGACGGGAGGTGAGATCGCGTTCTCGCGAAAGACCCTGGAGTCTTTCCGCACCGAGGGTGTGCTCAACTACCTCAGCGACAGGATATACCCTCACATAGTCGAGGCCGGTGACGACGAAGGTTCTCTCTTCGTTCTCCATGACTCGGCGCTCGGATTCCAGAGAATCGACTCGGAAGTCGGCGGGATTCTGAGGGAAGTGCTCCTGGACGGGATCAAGCCGGAACATGCGGCGGGCCTCTCGCCGGAGGAGATCGACGAGTTCCTGGAGAAATGGGTCGAGAAGGAGGGGCAACTGGTCCCCGCCCTTCAGGTCATGCTGCGCCGGCGTTTCGAGGCCGATTACGCCGAACGGAGCGAGAGACTGCACAACATCTCGCAGCTTCTCAAGGCCTACTCCCTGTTCGAGAAGGATGTCAACTACGTCGTCAAGGACGGCAGGGTGGTGATAGTCGACGTCTTCACGGGGCGGCTCATGCCGGGCAGGCGGTACAGCGACGGGCTTCACCAGGCCCTCGAGGCCAAGGAAGGCGTGGCGGTGGAGCGGGAGACCCAGACGCATGCGACGATCACTATCCAGAACTATTTCCGGCTCTATGAGAAGCTGGCGGGCATGACGGGAACAGCCGAGACGGAGGCCGGCGAGTTCGACGAGATCTACAAGCTCGACGTGGTCGTCGTTCCGACGAACGAGCCCGTTCGAAGGGTCGACTACGAGGACGTCATATACCTGACCAAGCGGGACAAGTACAACGCCGTCATAAGCGAGATCGAGAGGATGCACGAGATGGGCCGGCCGGTGCTGGTCGGCACCGTGAGCGTGGAGGTGTCGGAGACGCTCGGGAGGCTCCTCAAGCGGAGGGGCATAGAGCATTCCATCCTCAACGCCAAGTACCACGAGCAGGAGGCGAGGATAGTCGCCAGGGCGGGGGAGAGGGGCGCCGTGACGATAGCGACCAACATGGCGGGAAGGGGCACGGACATCAAGCTCGCCGAAGGTGTCGTCAAGTGCGATTGGTGCTGTTACAAGTGCGCGAGGGGCCGGGACTGCAAGAATTGCCCCAACGACGGCGACATCAGCGAGGACTGTGTTGAGGATATGCCCTGCGGCCTCCACATCATCGGGACCGAGCGGCACGAGTCGCGCAGAATCGACCGCCAGCTGCGCGGCCGGAGCGGCAGGCAGGGCGACCCGGGCTCGTCGCGCTTCTACCTGTCCCTCGAAGACGACCTCATGAGGCTGTTCGGTTCGGACCGCTTCGCCGGCGTAATAGCCAAGATGGGGCTGAGGGAAGGCGAGGTGATCGAGCACCCGCTGATCACCAAGGCCATCGGCAGGGCGCAGCAGCGGGTAGAGGCCAACAACTTCGCAATCAGGAAACACCTTCTCGAGTACGACGACGTCATGAACAAGCAGCGCGAAGTGATCTACGCGAAGAGACTGCTTGCCTTGGAGAGCGAAGACATAAGCGACGAGATCCGGGAGATGATCGAGGC
>JALGWA010000208.1 GCA_025774425.1 bacterium | reverse complement strand
ATGAGCGCAGGGGAAGCGGAGCGCGGCAGCGTGCTCGAAGAGTGCAGCCTGGACTTGTTCACCTACCAGTTGGACCCCTATACAGGCTGCGCGCATCACTGTCGCTACTGCTATACGCTGAACGCCGCCCGGGGCCGGGAAGTGGAAGTCGCGGCACGGCCGCATCTCAGGCGCCGCCTGGAGGCCGAACTCTCGCGCATCCCGCGTCAGACCATTTACATGGGTATGAATACGAACCCCTACCAGCCGGTCGAGGGGGAACACCGCCGGACGCGTGCGGCGCTCGAGATCCTCGAGTCCAAGGGTTTCTCCGTCTGCATACTCACCAAGTCGGATCTCGTGCTCCGGGACCTCGATCTCCTGCGGCGCATGCCCGGATCCTCCGTGGGTTTCTCCGTCGCCTTCGTGGATGAGGATGCGCGGGCGGCGTTCGAGGACAATACCATACCGCTCGAGGCGAGGCTCGAGGCGCTCGCCGGGCTTCATGCGGCCGGCATCGAGACCTATGCGCTCATATCGCCTGTGATCCCCCTCATAACCGATGTCGACGCCCTCATCGACAGGCTGGACCAATGCGCGGACACCGTATGGATCTACCCCCTCCACATGGCCTCCAGCGGGGACCCCAACTGGCGGGCGACGCGGAGTGTACTCGAGCGGCGCTTCCCGGATGCCGCCGGGGTGGTCGAGCGGGCCGCCTTCGACCCCGGCGACGACTACTGGCTGCGTCTCGGGGAGGCCCTGCGAAAGCGAGCCGCCGGCCTCACCTGCAAGCTGGAGATCCACGTCTGACCTCCTGATCATATGGGGTCAGACCCCTGTGCATTTTGAGCTCTGACCCCACATATGTTATAATTAGGAGGTGGAAGGGGCTGCCTTCTCAAGGCAGGGTGGGTTTGAAGTGACTGTCAGGATCGCACTCGCGGCTTTATCGGCATTTGTTCTCGTACCCGCCGTCGTCCACGCCGATGTGGTGACTCCCCAAGAGGCGCTGACGGTGGGGCGGAACTTCGTCGAGCATCAGATCGAGGTCCGGGGGACGTGGGGAGAATCGCCCTGGGCGGAGGCGGGCGAGGTCCGGGAGGTCCGGAGGGGCGGCAGGCTGTTGGGCTACCATGTCTCAGTCGCGCCCGCCGGACATGTCTTCGTGCCCGGTGCCAAGGCCTTGAGCCCCGTCAAGTCCTTCTCCTACACGGAGGACTTCGCCGCCGACCCCGAGGTCGGCTACTGGCAGCTCCTCAAGGACGCGGTCGAGTATGCGCTGGTCAAGATGGAGGAGCAGTACGGCCCGCCCGGCGTGCTCCGGGCCGTTCCCCGGCCCAGGGCGGTGGCCGAACTGTGGGACTGGGCGCTGGGCTCCGGCCCGCCGCCGGCCACGTTCTCGGCCGTCGGCCCCATCGTCAAGACCAAGTGGGACCAGGGCTACCCCTGGAACCTCTTTTGCCCTGAGGGCGACGGCGGACGCACCATCGTAGGCTGCGTGGCCACGGCGGCCTCCCAGATCATGCGGTACTGGAGGCACCCGTCCTATGCGACGGGCAGCCACTCCTACTACTGGGACGGCGACCAGTCCTGCGGCGGTTCGACGGCGGGGCAGACGCTCGCTGCAGACTTCGACCATCCCTATGACTGGTGGAAGATGAAGAGGACGGCGATCGCCTATGACTCGGTGCAGGCGGCGGCCGCTTCGCGGCTCTGCTCGGACGCGGGAATCGCCTGGCAGATGGACTACGGGCGCTGCGGTTCGGGGGCCTACACGGCCCGGGGCCTGACGGTCTATCCGACATGGTTCAAGTACCTGGGGACCATAGCGCGGCACAACAGGAGCGACTACCCGAGCAGGCAGGCCTGGTTCGATCTTCTCAGGGCCGAGTTCGATGTGAACCCGCCGAGACCGATACACTACAGGATCCAGAGTCACTCCATTGTCTGCGACGGCTACATGGACGACGGCGGCCTCTACATTCATCTCAATTACGGATGGGCGGGCTCCTCGGACGACTGGTACGCCGTGGACAGTCTCTACTGCACCTGGTCGGGATGCGACCCCATGGTCGAGTACGCCCTCGTGGGCATCGACCCCGGCGCCGACTTCATCGACGCGACGACCGGTCCCCTCGGGGATGCCGGGAGCACATACGGCGTCGCCTGGGGCGACTACAACGGCGACGGCTTCATGGACCTGTACATCTCGAACGACGGGAGCGCCAACGCGCTCCTCGAGGGAGACGGCGCCGGCGGCTTCACGGACGTCACGGCGGGCCCCCTGGGAGACTCCGGGAGCGGCAGGGGCGTCGCGTGGGCCGACTATGACAATGACGGCGATCTCGATCTATACCTGTGCAACACCTCGGGTGAAGCCAACAGGCTTTTCGAGAACGACGCCGGCTCGTTCGTCGATGCGACGTCGGGCCCGCTGGGCGACACCGGCGACTCCGAAGGCGCCGTGTGGGGGGATTTCGACGGCAACGGCTATGTCGATCTCTATATCGTGAACGACGGCGGCCCCAACAAGCTTCTGCTCAACTGGGGAGGGGGGACCTTCACCGACGCGACCTCCGGGCCGGCCGGAGACGCCGGCAACGGGCACGGTGCGGCCGCGGCGGACTATGACGACGACGGCGATCTCGATATCTACGTCGTCAACTCCGGTGCCAACGTCCTGCTCAGGAACGACGCCGGCGTGTTCACCGATGCCACCTCGGGCCCGCTGGGCGACACCGGCGACGGCCGTGGTGCGGCATGGGGCGACTATGACAATGACGGCGACCTCGATCTCTATATCGCCAATCACGGCGACAATGTCCTGCTCAGGAACGACGCCGGCTCGTTCACGGACGTGACCGCGAGCCCGCTCATCGATTCCAACGACGGCTGGGGGGTCGCCTGGGCCGACTACGAGAACGACGGCGACCTTGACCTCTTCCTCTGCAACTCCTCCGGGGCCAACCGGATCTTCAGGAATCTCGGCGGCGACCGGTTCCAGAACGTCACGGTGACTCCGCTCGGTGCGGCGATCTCCGGCAGGGCCGCGGCCTGGGCCGATTACGACAATGACGGCCTGTGCGACCTCTATTTCGCCGACTCGGGCGGCGCCAACCGCCTCTATCACAATGAATACCAGCAGAGGCCGGCCTGGCTGAAGGTGAGGCTCGTCGGAGTCTATTCCAACGCCGCCGGAATCGGGGCGCGCGTGCGGGTCGTGAGCGGCGGCCTGGCCCAGGTGCGGGAGGTGTCGGGCGGGTCGGGCTATTGCTCGCAGAATTCGCTCACAGCCTGCTTCGGCCTGGGCGACCTCTCCGCCGTGGACTCGGTCAGGGTGTTCTGGCCTTCGGGCGTCGTCAGTGACACGGCGCTCGTGGCGACCAACCAGGTCATCACGATAACGGAGGTCGACCTGGCCGGGGTGGAGGCCGGAGGCGCCGGCGGCGTGGCTTCCATGCTCTGCCAGAGCTCTCCGAACCCCTTCGGCGACGCCGCGACCATACGCTATTCGCTCGCCTGGGGCGGGAGCGTGGTGCTGCGGGTCTATGACGTCGCCGGCAGGGTCATCAGGACGCTCGTGGACGACCGGGATGCCGCGCCCGGCGAGCACGTCGTGAGCTGGAACGGATGCAGCGACTCCGGAACGCCCGTCGCCTCGGGCGTGTACTTCTACCGCATCGAGGCCGGACCGTATATGGAGACGCGCAGAATGGTGCTCTTAAGGTAGAACTACACGGCGCGCCTCGAGCGGAAGAGGCGTCCGGAAAATACTGGAGTGGACACTTGCCCGCGGCGCTGCCGCGGGACCCGGGAGAGGAGCCAGACGTGAGAAAGATGCTACATGCCTGTCGGGCGGTATTGTTGACAACGGCCCTGTGCGCCTGCGCCGTTCTCGCGTGGTCGATGCCGGCGTCGAGTTCGGGCCCCCTCGAGATCCACTGCCTCGACGTCGGCCAGGGCGACTGCACCCTCATAATCTCGCCGACGGGCGGGACCTTCCTTTTCG
>JALGWA010000207.1 GCA_025774425.1 bacterium | reverse complement strand
GAGGTACGCCCAGAGGTCGACGAGCCTCGCTCCCGGCTCGAAAGGCTTGACCCTCCACCTGTAGCCCTGCGCCGTGACGTGCGAGACGAAGCCGCCGAGTCCGGATGTCGCCCCCCATGTCAGCGGCGGCGACTGCGCCGACCGGATGGGAATGTAGAGCCAGACCGTGAGGCCGAGGAGGAAGAGCAGCACGGATGTCGCCGCCACGCGCGGCCGCGGCCTCACACCGAGCGCGAGAAGCGCCGCCACGGCCGCGGCCAGCGCCCAGGCGAGGCTCAGGTGATGCGAGACGGCGAGCCCGCCTGCGAAGCCCAAGAGCACATAGACCTTGTCACCCCGGCGGGCCCCGGCCGCCGCGATGAGGAGCAGGGCCGCGACGAAAACGGCGTTGAGCGCGTAGACCTCCGCGCCCGTCGCCTGCAGCCACCATGCCTCCCGCGTCGCGACGGCCGCCGCGGCGGCGACTGCCGCCCACCGCGCGCCTCCGAGACACCTCGCCAAGAGATAGAGCGCGGCGGCGACGAGTGAAGCCGAGACGGCCGACAGGAGATTGTAGCGGAACGCGATCGACCCGAAAGCGAGAATGCTGGAGAATATCTTCCCCAGCATGAGATAGAGCGGATAGCCGGGGGGGTGCGCGACGCTCAGTGTGCGGGAGGCCGCGATCAGCTCTCCCGCGTCCCCGGGGAGAAGGTCCGGTGGAAGCGTCAGGATGTAGACCAGGAGCGTCGTGCAGAAGATGAGAGCGCAGGCGATGCCGTCCCGCCTTGACATCTCACAAGGCCGCGAACTCGCCGGCATCGCTACGGTCCCGAGACGACGGCGAACTTCGTCGTCGCCGCCAGGTCGGCGTCCTCATCGCGTATATTGAGATCGATGGTGCAGATGTAGAGCCCGGGAACCAGCCGCGAAGCGTCACCGGCGAGGCCGGACAAGGGTATCACCAGCTCCGGCGAATCGATCTGGCCCTCCCCCCTGAGCAGACGCAGGCCCGTGACGTCGAAGACCTGGACGACATAGGCGGCGAGGAAATTCGTCTGGCTGGTCAGTATGTCGCCGCCGAGCGTCGCGTCCGCGGGGCCGGCCGCCGGGTTGGGATAGACGTGGAAGTTCCGGAGCACCGTCTGCCGGGGCGAGACGGCGACCGCAACCGTCACCTCGTTGTTGGTGAGATCGCTTTCCGCCTCCTCATCGACGGGAAGCAGGGACACGGTGAAGAACACCTCCCCGTACACGCCCGCCTCGGTCTTCCAGGCGCCCCGGACGACGGCGACGCCCCCAGGAACGACGCTGAGTTCGACCTCGCTCTCGTGGACGATCGGTCCCGACCGGTCCCGGCCCAGGCGGACCTCGAAATCGTAGTCGAGGCTTCCGTGCATCGGGCCGCCCTTGTTCAGGGCGCGTACGGTCAGCGCGAGGTCGTCTCCAGCGACAAGGGGATCGTATATCGAGCGGCCGTCCCAGTAGAACTCCACGCTCGCCGGCGTGATCTCGATATCGCACAGCGAGTCCCCGGGTATGTCGGCGAAGCGGGACAAGTAGCCGACCACGAGCGCAGCGTTGTCACGCACCTGAAGCATGTCGACATTGCCCAGCGTGTCGCCGGAAGTATGGTAATACGGGTATATGGGAAGCGTCGAGCCCTCTTGGGTTCTCTCGCTCAGCATCAGGGCCGGAATGCCTGCAAGCCAGAACGATGCGTGGTCGCTGTTATGCACGTCGGCGCGGTGGAAAGCCTCGAAGGGCGTGTCGAGGCCGAGACTCTCCGCGGTCGCTTCGAGCTCGGACGCGAGCCATTCCGACCTCCAGCCGTAGCTGATCTCCGCCTTCTTGAAATCCTCCATATATCCGATCATGTCGACGTTTATCACGCCTATGATCGAGTCCGCATCGCTCAGTGCGTCGACGAACGCGGCGCTGCCCTGCATCCCGCCGAAACCGAGGTTCTCCTCGGCCGAGAACAAGGCGAAGATCACGCCGAAATCGAGCGACAGCGGCGCCAGCAGGCGGGCGCATTCGAGCACGGTTGCCACTCCGGTCGCATTGTCATCCCCGCCGGGCGCGGGTGTATGGACCCACGACGTATCGAAGCCGGGATCCCTGGAGGCGGTGGCGTCGAAGTGGCTGCATATCACGTAGTAGGCGCCGGTCCTCGCGCCGGGCTTCTCGCCCAGGATGTTGGTGCCGTCCCCGGCCTGGCCCTGGAACTTCTGGCTCCGGAGCAGCGGGAATTCCGTCGTGTGCACCTCGCCGCCGACCGGCTCGAGGTATCCCCGCAGCCTGTCGTAAAGCACGGGCGTGACGTCCTCGTCGAGGTCATACCGCGCGGCGAACCTCGACCTGTACCCGCCGGCCTCGGAATCGTAGTTCAAGAAATAGATGATGTCACGGAGGCTGTCGGCGCTCGCGTCCCGCGTCATCGCCCTCATGAAATCCAGCCTGGCCTCGGTCAACGGGCGGCTCTCCAGCAGGTTCTCACGCACGGGGCGCATGTCGGGGCGGGCCGTGAGCCTTGAGAGCGGAACGAAGCGGATCCTCGTGACGAGGTGCCCCGAGACGTCGATTCCGTACGCCGTCTCGGGATCGGCCCGGAAGATGACGCGCCCCCCGTCGGCCTGGACGATCTCCAGCCCGCCCTTCTCGACGCCTTCCCGCAGCAAGTCCGCGGGAAGCGGGGAAGGCGACACCCAGAGCGGCCGCGTCCCCCTCGGCCCGAGGCGGGCGGCGCCGAGGTTCAAGCGGTCCATGACCTCCGGACCGGCCTCGATGAGCGCCTCGTCCCCCGAAAGCACGAACACGCCGAGCTCGCGCGCCCCGGAGAGCAGCAGGTCGTCATCCAGCGGGACTATGTACAGGTCGCCGGGGCCCTCGCCCCCCGCCGGCGCCCAAGGCAACAACAAAGCCGCGAGCGCGATCACGACAATCACCGGCCCGGCCGTCGTCCGTTTCATCGCCTGCCTCCCTAGAATCTCACTCCGTAATCGAATCGAACATCATCCCTGTCATCGCCCGTGTCGTATCGCGTCGCGCCGAATTTCAACGTCGCCGAGCCGGCCCGGCCGAGTTTGAGTACTCCAATAACATAACACCGCGAGCCGTCGCTTTTCAACATCTCCAGGGATGGGTAGTACGGCAGGCCCGGCTCGTACTGATACAGGCGCGCCGAGTAGTCCTCGACCTTGAACGTGTAGAACCCGGCCTTCAGGGTCAGCCGGGAGAGCATCCGGAGCCGGATGTCGAGGCGCATGAGGTCCGAGGAAAAGCCCGCGGAGACCGCGCCTTCCTCCTCGCGCGAGAGGATGCTCTCCACGCGGAGCCTGAGCCGCAGGATCGTGTTGGGTTCGTACTCGAGATCGAGGCGAGTGCGGTAGCGATCGGTTTCCACGGTCGCATCGCCCGCGCCCGCAGGCGGCGCCTCGCCGGCCGTCATCTTCTCCGTCACCTCCACTCTGAAATCGCCGAAGCCGACCCCGAGCTCGAAGAGGGTCTCCGAACCGGTCGGGTTCATGCCGTCGCCGAGCCCGAGGTCTTTGCGGTGGACGTCGTTGCTTATCACGACCACCGTGCGCGTCGCCGGCTTCAAGGTCAGGCGGAAAAACAGTCCCTCTTCTCCCGCCGTGGCCCGCGAGTAGGCGGAGAAGGGTCTCGAGTGAAGACTGAAATAGGACCGCGTGTACTTGCGCCCCATCGCCAACAGATCGATGTCGGGTCGCTGGAAGGCCATGCCTCCCAGGAGGGCCGTCCCGCCGGCGCGCGAGAAGCCGACCTCCCCGAAGACGCCGAAGCCGCCGCCGAGATACGTCAGGTCCGCCGATGCGAGATGATTGGTCCGGCCGGCCAGCCATGGGAATGCGCCGGCGCGGAAGCCGCGATCGAATGTGCTGAGCGACAGACTCGCCCCGGCCTGCCAGCGGCCGCGGTCATAGCGCATGATGAGCGCCGCGAGGTCCTCCCGCAAAGCGTCCTTGGCCCGGGTCTCGGAAGGGCCGACATGAATCCCGCCCGTCCGGATGGA
>JALGWA010000206.1 GCA_025774425.1 bacterium | reverse complement strand
ATGCAAGCACTCACTCGGCGCCGACTCGTCGGAGACCCACAAGTGGCCCCGCACGGACTACCATCTGAACCAGGCGTCCCAGGGCCCTTACCGGGTCGAGGTGACCTGCAGCCCCACGCTGGAACCCGAGCGTCACCGTCCAGGACTCTTCCTATGTCGGAGACGCCGGCCCAATCGAAGAGGGGACTCGGGGCGACATCAAATCGATATTGCGGCAGCACCGGCCGGCGGTCGATGAGGAAACCGCCCCCCTTTCACAAGGAGGGCGGTTCCAACCGATCGAAAAGCTCCGGTTACCTCGTCAGGACCATCTTCTTGGTAACCATCCTCTCGCCGGCGACGACCCGGTAGAAGTAGATTCCGCTCGCCACCGGTTCACCCGCCGAATTGGTGCCGTCCCATCTGATGACATGGGTTCCCGCATCTCTCACCTCATCCACCAGGGTCGCGACCTTCTGACCCTGCATGGTGTAGACCTCGGTGATCACCCTGGCCGCTTCCGGCAGGGAAATGCTGAACTCGGTCATGGTATGGAAGGGATTCGGCCGGTTGTGCGAGACGCCGAACCGGCACGGGGCGCCGTCGTCCGGCCTGTCGCCGAGGATTGCGACCTCATTCGCGCTTCCCCCGGCGGCGATGCCGCGGAACTCGACCTCGTCGATGTAGACGTCGTCACGGTTGCCGCTGGCATCACACATGAACCGGATCTTGGCGTTGGCCGGGAAGCTGTAATCGCTCTTGGAGATGCTGACGACCTTGTTGTAGAACACACCGTTGTCGAAGTCGACACCCTTCGCGTACGACGCCACCGTGTGCCACGTCGAGCCGTCGTAGTACTGGACCCAGAAGTCCTCGCTGGCGTTGTCCATGCTCACGGCATAGAACCAGAACTCCACTTCCAGATCGGTGTATCCCGTAACGTCGTAACCGGAGGTATGGTAGAAGGACGAGGCCACACCGCTGTTGTCCTGGATGTCGGCCGCGTTGCTGCCCTGGTGGGCATACGTACCACCGGTGTAAAGCCTGCAGTCACCCCCTCCGTCCGTGTAACTGCCGAAGCCGCCTTCGAAGTCGTCATAGGTGATGACCACCCAGCTCCCGGGCTCGCCGACCGTGATGTAGTCGGTCTTGGTCTCGGTATCCGAGCCGGCGGCGTTCGAGACGGTCAGCGTCACCGTATAGGTTCCCGCCGACGTGTACTCGTGGCTGGGGTTCTGCGCGGTCGATGTCCCGCCGTCGCCGAAGTCCCAGTCCCAGGAGGTCGGCTCGCCCGTCGACTGGTCCGTGAAATCGACGACCAAGGGCGCGAGGCCGCTCGTCGGTGAGCCGACGAAGGCCGCGATCGGAGGCACAGGGCCGCCCCCGCCGGAGCCGCGCCATTCGATCTCGTCGATATAGACGTCGTCGGCGTTGCCGCTGGCGTCGCACATGAACCTCAGCTTGGCGTTGGCCGGGAAGTTGTACTGGCTCTTGGAGATCGTCACGACTTCGTGATAGAAGACGTTGTTGTCGAAGTCGATCCCCTTGGCGTAGGTCGCGACCGTGTGCCAGGTCGAGCCGTCGTAGTACTGGACCCAGAAGTCCTCCCTGGTGTTATCCATGCTGACGGCGTAGTACCAGAACTCGACCTCGAGCTCCGAGTAGCCCCTCACGTCGTAGCCAGCCGTGTGGTAGAAAGACGAGGCCACACCGCTGTTGTCCTGGATGCCGCCCGCATTGCTGCCCTGGTGGGCGTACTTGCCGCCCGTGTAGAGATAGCAGTCGGCGCCGCCGTCCGTGTAGTGCCCGAAGCCGCCTTCGAAGTCGTCATACGTGATGACGGTCCAAGCCGACGGTTCGGTCACGTGGATATAATCCGTCTTGATCTCCGTGTCCGAGCCGCATGCGCCCGTCACCGTCAGCGTCACGGTGTAGTCGCCGGCCGCCGTGTACTGGTGGCTCGGGTTCTGCGCGGTCGATGTGCCGCCGTCGCCGAAGTCCCAGTCCCAGGACGTCACCCCGCCCGTCGACTGGTCGGTGAAGGAGACCGTGAGCGGATAATCCCCGCTCGTAGGGGTCCCGTAGAAGTCGGCCACCGGGGCCCCGTCCACGTGTATGTAATTGGTCTTGGTCTCACTGTCGGAGCCGCAGCTCCCCGTCACCGTCAACGTAACGGTGTAGTCGCCGGCCGAGGCGTACTGGTGGCTCGGGTTCTGCGCGGTCGATGTGCCGCCGTCGCCGAAGTCCCAGTCCCAGGACGTCACCTCGCCCGTCGACTGGTCGGTGAAGGTGACGGTCAAGGGCGCGCAGCCGGAGGTCGGACTCCCCGAGAAGTCGGCCACGAGGGTCTCCCCGACCGTGATGTAGTCGGTCTTGGTCTCCGTATCCGAGCCGCAATCGCCCGTCACCGTAAGGCTGACCGTGTAGGTCCCGGCCGAGGCGTACTCGTGGCTCGGGTTCTGCGCGGTGGACGTGCCGCCGTCGCCGAAGTCCCAATCCCAGGACGTCACCCCGCCCGTCGACTCGTCGGTGAAGGAGACGGTCAAGGGCGCGCAGCCGGAGGTCGGACTCCCGCTGAAAGCCGCGACCGGGGGCGTACCGCCGTATGTCAGCGCCGCGTAGGCGTCTATGCGTCCGTATCCGTAATACTGGTCCCAGCCGGATGCGCCGAGGTCGACCGCCGTTTCATGCAGAATCGTGCGGATGTTCTCGACGCCGGTCTGGCCGTTGGCGATCATCATCGCCACGAGCCCGGTTGCATGCGGGCACGCCATCGACGTCCCGTCGTAGAACCAGTAGCCGAAGTCCGTGGGATCGGCGAGTTGCTCCGGCGGGCCGGGGTCGTAGCCGGTGAAAGTCATCTGCAGTACGCCGTCGCCGTAACCGTCGCCGTTCTGGTCGACGCCGAGGTCGCCGCCGGGGGCGCAGATCTCGAGATCCGAGCCGTACTGCGAGTAACTCGCACGGGCGTCGTCATACCTCGTCGAGCCGACCGCGATCACCTCGGAATAGGCAGCGGGGTAGGAAACCACCCCGACGCCGGAGTTCCCGGAGGACGCCAGGAGCACGACGTCGTGATTGTAGGCGTAAGCGATGGCGTTCGCGACCGTCGAGCCGGGGTTGTAGCCGGGAGCCCACCCGAGGCTCATATTGATCACCTTGGCCCCGTGGTCGGTCGCCCAGTAGAGGCCGTCGGCGAGCGACTGGGCCGTACCGGAACCCGAGTAGTCCAGCACCTTGACGGGCATCAGCACGCAATTGAAAGCCATGCCGGCGACGCCCAGGCTGTTGTTGGTGGTCTGGGCCACGGTGCCTGCGACATGGGTGCCGTGGGAGCAGTTGTCGTTCGGGTGGGTATCATCGTTGATGAAGTCGTATCCCGCCGTGAAGGACGTCCCCGCAAGATCCGGCGCCTGCTGGTACTGTGTCACACCGGACTTGACGGTGCCCGCTTCGTAGGAGGGTACGGTGTAGTTCTCGTAGGCGATCCCGCTGTCGAGAATCGCGACGACGACGCTCTGACCGGTGGAGACATCCCACGCCTGCTCCATGTTTATCTTCGGGAAGTGCCACTGGTAAGAGTAGTAGGGATCGTTGGGCGTCATCATCGCGTGGCAGACCGAGTTGAGCTCGGCGTATTCGACGCGCGGGTCTCTCGCGAGCCGGGAGACGATGTCCCGCTCGCTGCCCTCGGGCACCGCCAGCTTCTTGACGCCGCCCCGATGCTCCGAGATGACACGGGCGCCCGTCTCGTCGAACACCTCCCCCATCATCTGCTCGCTGACATTCATCTTGAACTTGACGAGTACTTCGCCCCGCACGAACTCGACCTCACCTGCACGCGCCGCCCTGTCGGCGATGGACCTGGACTTGAAGACTTCGGCGTGAAGCGCTGCGGTGAGTACAAGGGTGAGTACGAGGACGGGACCCAGTGTGAGGCATTTCTTCATGTCTCCGCCTCCTTGAAGACCCTCGAAGTTGAAGAGTGCGCTGCTTCTCAGCACGTATCTCACTCTCTATGCCGAGTGAGCAAGACGAGAACGGC
>JALGWA010000205.1 GCA_025774425.1 bacterium | reverse complement strand
TGAAAAACGTCGGCAAGTACAAGGAGGAGATAGCGGCCGGCACCGGGGATGTCGCCAAGGCCAGGTATCTTCTCGCCGAGACATATCTCTACGACCTCGGCATGCGGGACGAGGCCCTCGAAGAGTTCGCCGCCCTCGCCGACTCTTTCCCGAGAGCGAGTACGCGGCCCGATCGATGCTGGCGCTGGCCGAGTACCTCGAAGACGAGGGCGACACCACGGCGGCGTCTTACTACGAGAGGGTGATCGACGGCTTCCCCCGGACGCCGTACGCCAACGTCGCGAGGCTGGCGCTCGGTATGCCGCCCGTCGACGTCGTGATGGAGGATGCGTCGTCCGCGCCTCCGGATTCGGCGGCTGCGGGTGAGGTGGGGCCTCCGGAGCCGGGCGCAAGCGGGCTTCAGGGGCCGCCGGTCCCGGCGGGCGTGCCGGAAGGGCCGCCGCCGGGCGTCGAGCCGGCCGTCGGGGATTCCGTTCGGGCGGCGCCGCCGCCGGGCGTGGAGCCGCCGCCGGCCCTCTCGGACTCGGCGAGGGCGCGTTACGAGAAGTACATGAAGTACTCGCCCGCGCCGTCCGACTCGGGCAGCCCCGATGTCGGCGCTCCGGACGAGCAAGGCGAGGAGGGTCGATGAAGTACTGCACCAGGGCGGCGGTGTCGAGGAACGAGCGCATCGCCGAATCTTTCTATCTCATGGAACTCGACGTCGGCCGCATGGCGTCGGACTCCAGTCCCGGCCAGTTCGTGCACCTGAGGAGCCTCACTCCGGGCTGGCCGTTCCTGAGAAGGCCCTTCTCGATCTATTCGTCGGACGGCGAGGGGAGCATCGAGATAGTGTACAAGGTTGTGGGCAAGGCGACCTCCCTCATGTCCGGCGTGACGCCCGGCGACACTCTCGACGTGATGGGGCCCCTGGGGACGTCTTTCGCTCCCGCCGCCTCGACCACGCGCGTGGTGGCCGTGGGAGGGGGCATGGGGGTTCCGCCTCTCGTCTTCTTCTGCCGGAAGTACGCGGACGCCCTCGACGAGGTGCATCTCCTGGTCGGGGCGAAGACGACGGCCGAGATAGTCGTGCCCATCGGCCTGGTCGTCGAAGGCGTCAAGGTCACGTATTACACCGAAGACGGTTCCAAGGGCGCCAGGGGTCTCGTGACCGAAGGGCTGCGGCCGGCGCTCGATGCCGCAGGGGAGGGGCGCGTCGAGGTGATGGCCTGCGGCCCGCGCGACATGCTCGCGGAGACGGCCGGGGCGGCGCGGGAGAGGGGCCTGAGGTGCCGGGTCAGCGTCGAGGAGGTGATGGCCTGCGGTGTCGGGGCCTGTCTCTCATGCGCCGTGCCGCGGGCGGGCGGCGGCTATCTGCATGCGTGCAAGGACGGGCCGGTCCTGGACGGCGACGCCGTCGATTGGGAAAGGTGGACGGGCGAATGAGCATCGAAGTCGATGTCGGAGGGCTCAAACTCGGGTCGCCCATGATCGGGGCGTCGGGGCTCTGGGGTTTCGGCGACGAGTACGCCGATCTCATCGACCTCACGCGCTTCGGAGCGATCGTCACGAAGACCATAACGGCGCGGCCGCGAGAGGGCAATGCGCCGCCGAGGGTCGTCGACCTGGGGTACGGCTTGATCAACTCGATAGGCCTCGAGAACCCCGGCATCGACCGCTTCGTCGGCGAGACGCTCGCCGCGATCGACGTGCCCTGTGACATCATCGTCAGCATCGGGGGGGAAACCGTCGGGGACTATGCGTCGGTGGCGTCCCGGCTCGCAGGTGAGGGCGGCGTTGCGGCCCTCGAAGTCAACATATCCTGCCCGAACGTCGCCAAGGGAGGCATCGCGTTCGGGCGCGACCCGGAGGCCACGGCCGCCGTCATGAGGGCCGTGCGCGCGGAGACCGACCTGCCGCTCATCGCCAAATTGCCGCCGCTTCCCGGGTGCGTGGAGGAAGTTGCCCGCGCGGCGGAGGCCGAGGGCGCGGACGCGCTCGCGGTGTCCAATACGCTCCCGGCGATGTCCATAGACATCGAGAGCGGGCGGCCCCGCCTCGGAGGAAGGACCGGCGGGCTGAGCGGGCCGGCCCTCAAGCCCGTGGCGCTCTTTCTCGTTCACAGGCTCGCGGCCGTGGTAGGGGTGCCCCTCATAGGCGTCGGCGGGATCGAGACTTCGGCCGACGCGATCGAGTACATACTGGCCGGCGCGACCGCATTCGAGGTCGGGAGCGTGGTGTTCAAATGGCTCAACGCCCCGTCGGACATAGTCATGGGCCTCGAGGAATACATGGCCCGCAAGGGCTATGGGTCCATCGAGGACTTCAGGGGCAGGGCTCAGCTTTGAAAGGAGGACGGCTTGGCGACGACGGGGACGGAGATCATCCTCGCGCTGGACTCGGACGACCTGGGCGAGGCCCTGCGCATGGTCGATATGACGAGGGACCGGGTAAGGACGTACAAGGTCGGTTCCATACTCTTCACGCGTTACGGAACGGACAGCGTGCGGCGGGTCAAGCAGGCGGGCGGGGAGGTCTTCCTCGACCTCAAGTTCCATGACATCCCCAACACGGTGCGGGGGGCCGCCAGGGCCGCCTCGGGGCTGGGGGTGCGGCTTTTCACCGTGCACGCCCCGGGCGGTGTGGAGATGATGAGGGCCGCGGCCGAGGGCGCCGCCGAGGGTGCGGTGGGAGCGGGCGTCGAGAGGCCCCTGGTCGTCGGGGTCACCGTCCTGACGAGCATCCGGGGCGAAGGAGACACACTCGACCTGGTGCTCCGCAGGGCGGCGGCCGCCACCGAGGCCGGCATCGACGGGGTCGTCTGCTCCGCGCGGGAGGTCTCGGCCGTCAAGTCGGAGTACGGGAGCGGCCTCGTCGCCGTGGTGCCGGGTATCAGGCTGGGCGGCGAGTCCGGGGACGACCAGGCGCGCGTGGCGACGCCGGGAGGGGCCGCGTCGGCCGGGGCCGATTTCCTCGTCATAGGCAGAAGCGTGACGCGTGCGGCGGACCCCGCCGCGGTGCTTGAACACATAGAGGAGGATATCCGGAATGCCTGAGAGGGTCGAATGCGACGGCGGCATCGTCGAGCTCATGGAACGGAGCGGGGCGCTGCTCACCGGACATTTCAAGCTGTCGTCGGGACTGCACAGCGGCAAGTACATCCAGTGCGCCCGCCTCCTGGAAGACCCGGCCCGCGCCGAGTACGCCGGGCGGAGTCTCGCGGGCGCGCTCGGTGCGGAGGTCGGCGGAGACGGGGCCGATCTCGTAGTCAGTCCCGCCCTGGGCGGGATCGTCATCGGCCACGAGGTCGCCCGCGCCATGGGGGTCCGCTTCCTCTTCACGGAGCGCATGGACGGGAGGATGGCGCTGAGGCGCGGATTCGAGATCGCCGGGGGCGAGCGGGCCGTGGTGGTCGAGGACGTCGTGACGACGGGCGGATCGACGAGGGAGGTGATGGGCGCCGTCCGGGAAGCGGGCGGCCGGGTCGTCGCCGTTGCCTCGATCGTGAACCGCGGCGGGCGCGTCGACTTCGGCGTGCCCTTCGTTTTCCTCTACGGCGTCGAGATAGCCAACTACGAGCCGTCCGACTGCCCGATGTGCAGGCGGGGCCTGCCGCTGGTCAAGCCGGGCAGCCGGCCGAAGTCCGGCGGAGGGGTGGAGGGACATGGTGCGTAGAATGTCGAAGAAGGGCCGGGCGCGCCCGCGCCCGGGCGCGGACCTCGCCCACTTCGTGCAGCTCGCCCTGGAGATGGGGGCGGAGGACGCCAGACTGATCGACGCCTCGACCATAAGGTGCGAGGCCTGGGTGCGGCTCAAGTGCCAGTTCGGCTGCTCGGGGTACAACAAGCGTTTGATGTGCCCGCCGTTCACGCCGACGCCGCATGAGACGGCGCAAGTCGTCGCCTGCTACCGGCGGGCGCTGCTGCTCCATTGCAATGACGACGAGGTGCTCAATTCCATCATACCCGAGCTCGAGCGCAAGATCTTCCTCGCGGGCTATTACAAGGCCCTGGGCTTCGGGTCGGGCCCGTGCCGCATCTGCGACAACAAGGGTTTGAGGTG